>CALROS020000024.1:0-9919 GCA_943369855.1 Chitinophaga pinensis
GGAGATCATGAATATCACCCCAAAAGCACTGGAATCATTGGTTCAACGCGCAAAACTGTCACTTTCCTCCATGATAGAGCGAAGGAAATAATACTAATTATCGTATAACTATGAAGACGACGATGAACATTGATACCGAACTGAACAAATTACAGAAGATCCGTCCTGTGGACACGCCTCCTTTCCTCCTCACCAGGATCGAACAGCGGATCGCGTCCTCATCGCGAACCTCGGTCAGTCCGAAGCTCCGATTCGCCGTCTTTTCGTCATTGCTGGCGTTGGCTGTCATCAACGCCATCGTTCTCTCTTCATTTTTTGAAAAACAGAACGGTTCATCCGGCATACGCCATTTGGCATCCGAAATGAATCTTTCATCATCCAATGATCTTTATGAATAAGACTACACTTCTTACCGTCGCCGTTGTTGTCCTTTTTCTGATGAATGCCGGCATCATCTCATTCCTCCTTCTCAACAAACCGCCCCGTCCGGACGGCGGCAGAAATGGTGAAGGACCAAAACGGCTTGTGATCGAGCGTCTTCATTTTGATAAGGACCAGATCGATCGGTATGACGCCTTGATCGAACAGCATCAAATGACGATACACTCGGCGGATGAAGAGATCTTGCAGTTGAAACAGGAACTCTTCTCTCTGCTCCCTTCTCCCGATCAGGCGCGCGAGGATTCCCTTATCGAACGTATCAGCGCCGTGCAGCGCCGAATTGAACGCGCGCACTTCGACCATTTTTCCGGCATCCGGAAGATCTGCCGTCCCGACCAGATGAACGATTTCAACGCATTGTCCCGCGAACTCGCCGAGATCTTTTCACCGAAAGAACATCGTCCGCACTGATTTCTTTTTATTGTAAATACTGTTCATTACTCGCCCCGTCAGGGGCGATCTATTTTAATTTGTAAACAATGAAGGTTTCTATGGCTCCGATAGGAGCCATCTGTTGTTTTTATAGGAAGTTATTAGCTCCGTAGGAGCGACCTGTTGATCTTAAAAAATAATTTAATACCGGCGAAGGAAGTCCGATTTTTTGTCGTTTAAAGTATCATAGGCACATTCATTCAACATTCACAATTCGGTATTCACATGACGATCACATTCCGCACCGCTCTCTTGTTCTCTTTGCTGTTCCTTGCTGCCTGCTCGAAGGATGACACAACGACCTCGGCGCTCCCACCGTCCGAAACGCTGACGAAAACATTCGGGACGGCGATCAATATGAACGCACTGCCGAATTATGCGGCGCAGACAATTCCGACATATATCACCAAGGACAATTCTCGCGGAAACGTGATCACCAACGCCAAATCAACGCTCGGCAGAGTATTGTTCTATGATAAACATCTTTCCACGAACAATACCGTCGCGTGCGCTTCGTGTCATCTTCAGCAGTTCGCCTTCGGCGACACGGCAACAGCGAGTGTGGGAGTGAACGGAACCACAGGACGGCACGCCATGCGTCTTGTCAATTCACGGTTCGCCAACGAAGTGAAATTCTTCTGGGATGAACGGGCTGTTTCACTTGAGGATCAGACCACGCATCCGATGCAGGACCATAAAGAGATGGGATTCAGCGGAGCCAACGGCGATCCGTCGTTGAATGATCTTATTGCAAAACTGCAGGCATTGGATTACTACAAAGAACTGTTCACCGCCGTCTACGGCGATGCGGTCATCACCGAGCCAAGGATGCAGGAATGTCTCGCGCAATTCATCCGCAGCATCCAGTCCTTCGATTCAAAATATGATGCCGGCCGCGCAGCCGCAGGAAATGATCAGGCGCCGTTCGCGAATTTTTCCATGCTCGAGAATGACGGAAAGAATCTCTTCTTCGCTCCGCCGCAGTTCGACGGCACGGGGACCAGAGTCGCCGGCGGTGCAGGCTGCGCCGGGTGCCATGCGGGACCGGAATTCGATATCGATCCGCGCACATTGAATAACGGCGTCATCGGTTCTTTCGCCGGCGGAACCGATCTGATCGTTACCCGCGCGCCGAGTCTGCGTGATGTGGTGAAAGCGGACGGCACCAGCAATGGACCGTTCATGCATATCGGACTGTCGAATCAATTGATCACCGTGATCAATCATTACAATAAGATCAATCCTGCGGGAAATACGAATCTCGATCCGCGTCTTCGTCCCGCCGGCAATCCGCAGAACCTCAACCTTACGCAGCAGGAGAAAGATGCACTCATCGCATTCATCCGCACTCTCGCGGGAACGAATGTCTACACGGATTCAAAATGGTCCAACCCATTCGTGAAATAATTGCACATCAGTCGAACAGCACTCCACGAATAACACCACTAAACACAAATAAAAACCAATTAGTCATCCTGAGCGAGTCCCGATGTTTCTTGTCGGGACGAGTCGAAGGATCCATTAAAAACTGGAAAATAGATCACCAAAGGCCATGACTTAAGTCATGGCCTTTGGTGATAACCAATAACCCACCCGCAACAAGAATTGCAATCCAGTATCCAATATCCGTCATCATTCCAATTTCATAGCATTCACCAGCCTCTGTATTGCGTCTCTTCTTCGATTTTAATAGAATGTATCATTCTATGAACGTCGATTCCGCTTCACATACCGCCGCACAACGCGCTGTTCCTGAGACCGAAGGGATAAAATACGCCGGTTCCAAACTGAAGATCCTTCCTTCCATCGTCGAGATCATTTCGCCCCTGCAGATCACGAATGTGCTGGACGGATTCTCCGGCTCAACGCGGGTGAGTCAGTTGTTCGCAAAACTCGGATTCAACACCACATCGAATGATTGTTCCGTCTGGTCCGAAACATTGGCTACGGCGTATCTCATGAATGAGCGGGACCCGAAAGAGTATCAGCATATCATCGATCACCTGAACGGGATGAAGGGAATCGAAGGATGGTTCTCCGAACATTACGGCGGGACAGATTTGACCGGCGAGAAACGTCCGTTTCAGCTGAAGAATACCATGAAGCTCGATGCCGTCCGCGACGAGATCGACAGGATGGGTCTTGATGGCATCGAGAAAGCAGTGGCGCTGACAAGTCTCATCCTCGCACTCGATTCCGTGGACAGTACGCTCGGTCATTTCGCAGCATATCTGGCGGACTGGTCCCCGCGCTCACACAACGAAATGAAACTGCGCCTGCCGAAACTCTTCATCAGCGAAGGGAAGAATCGAGTCACTCGAACGGATATCTTTGCGGCGGTCAATGATTCGGAATTCGACCTCGCATACTTCGATCCTCCCTACGGCTCCAACAACGAGAAGATGCCGCCGAGCAGAGTGCGGTACAATTCCTATTATCATATCTGGACGACCGTCATTCAGAATGATAAACCGCCGCTGTTCGGAAAAGTGAACCGCCGCGAGGATTCGCGGGACATGGTCGCCGCTTCGGTCTTTGAAGAATTCAGGAAAGATGAGAACGGGAATTTTCTTGCCATGAACGCGATCCGTTCTCTTATCGAACAGACGCGGTCACGCTATATCCTTCTCTCCTACAGCTCCGGCGGCCGCGCGACAAAAGAGGAATTGTACGGCATCCTCAACACAGGCGGGAAACTCATCCGTGCAATGGAGATCGATTATAAGAAGAATGTGATGGGAACGATGCGGTGGACGAACGAATGGATCAACAGCGACGGAAAATATGTGGAATACCTTTTCCTGATGGAGAAGAACTGACGCTATGACCTACCGTCAAAATACTGTCATCCCGAGTCCTATTCTTCAGGACGAGGGATTTTGGGTGATTGCCGGATCCTTCACTTACACATTGAAACGAGGCAGTGTTGTCATGCCCGAATGTTTCTATCGGGCATCCACAATATGGATTCCCGCCAAGAGCTTGCGGGAATGACATTACACCGCAACTAGCGGGCTAGTTATCCTTTACAGAATAAATGGGTGAATCATAATTCACGAAAGCATCAAATAATTATGATCCGCTACAACTCGAACTTCTGCAGCCGCGTCGGTATCTCCACATGCTGAAAATGATGATGCACCAGCGATGCGGAGAACGCCTGTGAACTCGCATACTCGCCGTGCACTAAAAAGATATTCTTCAATTCTTTCTTATCGAACGGCGCAAGGAACTCCAGCAGTTCGTCATTGTCCGCGTGCGCGCTGAACGAGTTCATCACCGCCACTTCGGCATTCAGCTTCTTCACTTCGCCGAAGATGGAGACCTCGGGATTCTTGTCGACGATCTTCCTTCCGAGTGTATGTTCCGCTTGGTATCCGACGATGAGAATGGTATTCTTCGGGTCCTCGATATTGTTCGCCAGGTGATGCACGATCCTTCCTGCTTCGCACATTCCGGACGCGGCGATGATCATACAGCTCCCTTCACGGTCGTTCAGTTTCTTTGATTCTTCTGCGTCGCGGATGAAATGCAGTCGTTCGAATCCGAACACATCGTCGTCGCTTTTCAGGATCTCGTTCGTCTCATCATCGAAACATTCGGGATGTTTGCGGAAGATCTCCGTCGCCTTCATGGAGAGCGGACTGTCCACAAAGACGGGAATATCGGGGAGCATTCCGGCGTTCTTCAAGTTGTTCAACTGATAGACCAGGTCCTGCGTTCTGCCGACACTGAACGCGGGAACGATGATCTTCCCGCCGCGCTCCATCGTCCTCTTCACCACTGCCAACAGTTTCGCGGATGACTCTTCGGCTGAAGGATGGAGCCTTCCGCCGTATGTACTTTCGCAAATGAGAGCGTCGACATTCCCCATGAATTCCGGGTCGCGCAGGACCGGCAGATTTTTCCGTCCCACATCACCGGTGAAACCGAGATGGAATGTTTTTTTGCCCGCTTCATTGATCATCAGTCGGACGCTCGCCGATCCGAGGATGTGTCCTGCATCGAAATATTTCGCAGAGACACCGTCAACAACGGTAAAATCAGTCCGGTACGGGATCGGCGACAGCAGCGCCAGCATCGGTTCAACATCATCCATGGTATAGAGCGGTTCGATCGGCGGAAGATGCTTTTTTGCCCTGCGTTTATTGATGAATTCAACGTCCTTTTCCTGAATGTGGCCGCTGTCCGTCAGCATGATGCGGCAAAGATCGGCCGTCGCCGGAGTACAAAAGATCGGTCCCGAGAAACCGTGTTTCACCAGATTCGGCAGATTTCCCGCGTGATCGATATGCGCATGAGAGAGGACAACGGCATCGATCGTAGTCGGATCGAACGGGAAATTCTTATTCTTGTCATACGTGTCCGCGCGTCTGCCCTGGAACATTCCGCAGTCGAGAAGGATTTGTTTTCCGTTGACACGGAGAAGATGCATGGAACCGGTAACGGTCTGAGCGGCGCCGATAAATTGTAATTCCATAAGAAAGGTCGGTTGGTGGTTCGGAGAAATTCGTTGATCAGATGGTTGAATAGTACAAAAGGAATGCCTGCTTATCAATACTCAATTTGCGTTGAAGATATTATCCACGAATAACACCAATGAACACAAATAAATGAGCATTCAGTCATCTCCGAAGGAGTCCTTCGGACCTGAGCGAGTCCCGATGTTCTCTATCGGGACGAGTCGAAGGATCCATTGTAGGACAACAATAATCCGCGAAGAGCGAGAAGGAATGCAAAGAGGGTTAAATACAGCCAAAGATAATGCCGATAGACCATGACTTTAGTCATGCTCTATCGGTATTATCGCACCAGCATCATCCGTTTTGTTACGGTTGAATTACCGCTGCGCAGAGTATAGAGATACATTCCGCTCGACAAGGATGATGCATCCAGAGTTACGGAGTAGTCGCCGACGTTCTGTACCGTATTCACGAGGCGCGACACTTCTCTTCCGAGAAGATCGTACACGCGAAGCGAAACAAGTCCGGATGCGGGA
Organism: Chitinophaga pinensis; assembly: GCA_943369855.1. Classification (GTDB taxonomy): domain Bacteria; phylum Bacteroidota; class Ignavibacteria; order UBA10030; family UBA8401; genus UBA8401. The sequence continues at coordinate 5,873 of CALROS020000024.1, forward strand.
ATGGAATAGGAGATCGTGGTGGATGGGTTAAATGGATTCGGGAAATTCTGCCGGAGAATGAAATGATCGGGAAGCACGGCCGGGGTCTGTTCCGTTGCATCAACGGAGAGGACGCGGGAGAGTCCCAGCGTGAAGAAAATTCCGTCGAGCGTACCGGCGACGAGCACGGTGTCCGAAAGAAGTGCAAGCGAGTACGTTTTTGTTGTGGTCAATCCGGCAATTGACCGCTTCCACGTAATGCCATTATTCACCGAACTGTAGAATCCGCTGTCGTGTGAAGCGGCGAAAAGAGTGCCGTCCTTCCTTCGCAACAGGGCGTTGATCGTGGACGGAGGTCCTCCTCCGGTCCAGGCTTTCATCGTTGTATCATAGATGAAGAATGACGGGCTCTTTGTCCCTTCATCAAAGAATGTCCCGACGGCGATATTCCCGTCTGCTCCTGCGTTCAACGAATAGACCGGAGAATTCAGATTCGCCAGAGGCATCCAAAGTTTTCCCTGATCGGTGGAACGAAAGACCGTTGTTCCTTTTGCGGCGATGATCGTGTCACCGATAATGACCACTGCTCCCGCCCCAATGGAAGATTGTTTCCATTCCTTTCCATTATTTGTTGACCGCAATAACCTGCCTTCGGCCTCGACAATAATTTCGCTGTCCCCGCTTACCGCACGAACATCGGCATACAGGAGGTTCGTCGGAACAGGTGACCAGGTCGTCCCGTTATTTTCGGAACGGAAAAGACCTTTGGACCAGAGCCCCGCGATGATCTCACCATGATTCCTTATTGCAAATGACCAGACTCCCTCCGTAAACGGAGCGATCTGATTCCAGCTCTTTCCCGTATCGATCGAACGATAGATCCCTTTATTGTATACTGAAGCGAAGATCATTCCGTTTGCATGTACGGAAACAGACATCGCTGCGCCGATATTCCCGTTTGGCCTCTGATACCATAATTGCTGCTGCGGCAACGACAATTGGACAAGAATGAAGAACATGAACAAAGCTTTCATGCAATCAATATACGCACCTTCGGTTTTTTTTCGAAGACTAATTTGTCTTAGAATTTTTTTAATTATATGCGTTCTGACCGGCGAACGGTCAACTCAAAGACATCATCGCTTTGTTTAAGGGATTCTCCGCAATGACCTTTCTAAGTCGTTATTTTTCAATGAACGGTTTTTGTAAAGTTATCAACCGTTGAATTTTTTCATGCAAAAATGCCCGTTTTCATGACATTCCCGTCCCAAAGAGTGTGGATAACCTGTGGATTGGGGTGGAAAGGTTTTTCTTGTCTGCCCTTTCGTTTTTTCGTATTTTTGTATAGAAAAGCTCGACCTTTGGGGTATTGCTCCAAAGGTTTTTTTATCAGCAGCACCAGAAAACGACGGAATTATGATCGAAAGCATGACCGGATTCGGCAAGGGTGAAGCCACACTAAAAGGGGTCACCTTTACCGTAGAACTTCGCAGCGTCAATAACCGTTTTTTGGAGATCTCCACCCGCGCGCCGAAGGCCATCTCGCAGCGCGAGAACGAGATCAAAGAGATCATCAAATCCAAGATCGCCCGGGGAAAGATATCACTCAGCGCGGTGAAGGACGAAGAGACGGACGACGAACTCGCGATCACGGTCGATAAGAAGAAAGCAAAAGAGATCACCGCCGTTCTGGAACAGCTCCGCAAGACAGCGAAGATCAAACAGCCGGTCTCGTTGGAACACCTTCTCCATTTCTCCGAGATCTTTCAGACCAAAGAAGCGGTCGAGGACGAAACAGAATGGAAAGTGTTCGTCCAGGCACTCAACAAAGCGGTGGACGGCCTGAAGAAGATGCGGGAAAAAGAGGGAATGGAACTCGCGCGCGACTCCAAAGAACGCATCGCGAAGATCAATAAGAATATCGACACCGTCGAACAGCTGTCAAAGAAACGGATCCCGGAAGAGCGGAAACGTCTTCTGGAAAAAGTGGAAGCGCTCGTCACGGACAAGAGCGTCATCAACAATCAGCGGCTGGAACTGGAGATCGCCATCCTTTCCGAGAAATTGGATGTCACCGAAGAATGCGTCCGATTCCGCAGTCACAACAAGTTCTTTCTGGAAGCACTGCAGTCCAAAGAATCCGAAGGACGCAAACTGAATTTCCTCATTCAGGAAATGGGACGCGAAGCGAACACCATCGGCTCGAAATGCAACGACGTGGAGATCGCGCACATCGTTGTCGGCATCAAAGAGGAATTGGAAAAGATCCGCGAACAGCTGCAGAATTTCGAATAGTACAGTCACACTGAGCGGAGTCGAAGTGTGACGTGGTCATGCCTCGACTTCGCTCGGCATGACAAAAAGATCCGGTGTATCTCTCGTTTCATGAAGAATCCTAAACTTTTTGCATTTGCATCACCCAGCGGCGGCGGCAAGACCTCCATCATTAAACCGCTGCTGAAGAAATATTCCGATTTCGAATTCTCCGTCTCCGCAACGACACGGGGAATGCGTCCCGGCGAAGTGAACGGAAAGGATTATTTCTTCCTTTCGAAAGAGGAATTCGAAGGATTGATCGCATCGGGAGGATTCGTCGAGCATGAGTTCTTCTTCGACAATCACTACGGAACGCTGAAGCGCGAAGTGGACCGGGCATTGGCCGCGGGACACTCGATGATCTTTGATGTGGATGTGAAGGGAGCTCTCTCCATCCGCAGGATGTATCCGAACGAGAGCGTGCTGATCTTCATCGTGCCGCCGAGTCTGGAAGTGCTGGAACAGCGGCTGCGCAACCGGAAGACCGAGGATGAAGCGAAGATACAGAAGCGTCTGCAGCGCGCGGCAATGGAATTGGAAACAGGGAAGCAGTTCGACGTGACGGTAGTGAACGATCAGCTGGAGAAGGCGATCACGGATGTGGACACGATAATTACGGAACATATTACATCATAACAACCAACAGAGGCATCAACAATGGCAATTAAAACCCTCGAGATCAAGAACCTGGAAGCAAAAGCGGCGAACGTGTACGAAGCGATCGTTGTCCTTTCCAAACGTTCGCGTCAGATCAACGAAGAGACGAAGATCGAGTTCACGCAGCGCATCGAGAACCTCGTCGCTCTTCCGAATGCGAATGACGATATGGACGAAGAGATCTCCAATCCTGATCAGCTGAAAGTGAGCCTGGAATTCGAAGCTCGTCCGAAGCCGACCGAAGAAGCGATCGACGAACTCATGGCGGATCAGCTGGAATACCGCTACAAAGAACCGCTCGAGATCAAGAAATAATACCCACTCAACCTTGTCAAGGTTTTGGAACCTTGACAAGGTTGTATACACTCCATGCTGGCCGGCAAAAATATCGCTCTCGGTGTCACCGGCGGAATCTCCGTCTATAAGATGTGCACCGTTGTTCGGCTCCTGAAAAAAGCCGGCGCGAACGTACGCGTGATGATGACCCCGGCAGCGACGGAATTCGTCACCCCTCTCACCTTTTCCACCCTTTCGCAGGAAGAAGTCGTCGTTTCACTCTGGCCGGAGAACAAGCACAATTCCACCAGCCGCAGCGTGAAACATATCGATATCGGACTCTGGGCCGATGTGATGCTCGTTGCTCCAGCCACCGCCAATACCATTGCAAAAATAACCCACGGTTTCGCCGAAGATGCATTATCGTCGACGATCCTTGCACTCCGTTGTCCGCTCATCATTTCGCCGGCGATGGACCTGGATATGTGGGAGAATCAGGCGACGCAGGAGAATCTTTCCGCTCTGCGAGGACGGGGATGTTTCATCATTCCTCCCGAAACAGGCGAATTGGCAAGCGGTCTATCCGGACCGGGCAGACTTCCCGAACCTGAGACCATTGTGGAATACGTCAGAGATGTGGTCGAAAAGACGCCGCTGGACCTGAAGAAGAAAAAAATATTGATCACCGCCGGACCGACACACGAACCGATCGATCCGGTGAGATTCATCGGCAACCGTTCCTCCGGCAAGATGGGATACGCTCTCGCGAATGCCGCCGCACTGCGCGGCGCGGATGTTACACTCATCAGCGGTCCCGTT
>CALROS020000025.1:0-9910 GCA_943369855.1 Chitinophaga pinensis
CATTCGCTGAATTGCTCCCCCATTCTTTTGCGAGCGTACTGTCACTGTCGAACACGTGCATTCCGCCGGAACGATCCTCATCCACAAACACTTCCAACAGATCGTAATTGTAATAGAAATCCCCTTTCTTGGGATCGCTGTCATACCGATACCCGTCCACAAAAACATCATCGGTGATCTTCACGATAAAATAGAGAAGATTCGTTTTGGGGGACCATACGATCTTATACGAACCGGAAAAATCCCGGCTGCTCACTGAGTCGCCGTACGGTATCCATGCCTGATCGATGGGCTGCCACCGGACCGAACTCCAGCAAGCATCATTCTCAACTCCATCCACGGTTGGGATCTGCGCGGTCGACGGGATTGACAGAGTATCGTTGGAATGAACAGAGTGACTGTTCTGTGATGAGGTGATCCGGAATCCGCACACCAGAAATATGATCGAGAGAGCGATGCGGAAATATTTTTGTGAAGGTGCTGCCGAGGAGTTGTTCGTTTTCATTGTTTTCATAATGGAATTATGGGGCAACTACTATGCCATGAATAACTGTCAGGATTCAGGAAAATACTGCAGGGTATGCGAGAGGTAACTTATTGAAGTAATAATTACAGTTATTAAAATGATAATGCCGTAACTGCATGTGGGATGAGATCATCTGCCTGAGCTGATCTCATCCCAAAGCCGTTGTGCTCTGCTGTCGCTCGGATGCGCGCGAAGGATCTCTTTGAGGACCGTCGCAGCACCCGAAGGATTACCGGAACGGTACAACGCGGCGGCAAAATAGAACTGCGCTTCCTGATATTGATCGGAAGTCAACGCCACCGCAGAAGTACTTCCGCCGCTCGTCGCCTTGGTCAATTGTTCCACCGCTTGCGTATAGAAATGATTGCGGAGATAGATAATGCCGAGCTTCATCCGTACAACGGAATTTTCCTGCAGCGACAGTGAACGGAGATACGCCTGTGATGATTGTTCATACGCTCCCACTTCAGAGAGAAGATCACCGATCTTGAGCACCGGATACGGATCAGCGGGATAGAATGCGGCGACGGATTCATACTCGTTCAACGCATTATCGGCGTCACCTTTCTGACGGTACAGATCCGCCATCCGGTAATGCGCTTCATTCCATCGGATCTTCCCTTTCACGAAAATCTTCGCGATCTGCTGAACATCGTTCTGCGGGACCATTTCAGGAACTGCCGCTTCTGTGAACGGCCAGCGGTTAAGGAGTCCCCGCATCGTTATCGAACCGATCTCCAGATCGAGCGCAGTCACTTTCAAACGGTCAACAAGCAGACTGTCGGGAATGGAGCGCGGTGATCCTCCGTTGGACGTCAACCGAAGTGCCGGTGCGGATTCAAGCGCGCTTAGCCAGCATTTCGCAAGAAGAACATATCCGCTGAATGTCGGATGAACATGCTCCCACAACAATGATGCGCCGATGATCCTGTCCGGCGATGCGGCGCGGAAATCGGATTCAACATCGGCAATGACCGCGTTCCCTGCGGCAGCCGTTGTGCGCAGAATGGAATTCGCTTCGGCGCTTGCACGGAAGCGGAGACCGTCATAATCCCTCGCACGTCCGAATGCAACGAACGCCGAATCATTCTGCCCGAGTTCATGGTAACACTGTCCGAGACGGAATTGTCCCATCGCCCACAGCGGATCGATCTCTGTGATCCGTCTGAATTTTATGACGGCTGCGCTGAGTTCTTTTCGCTGAAGAAGATCATCGCCGTCTTTCTGCAGCGACGTCAGTTCCTGTTGTCGCTGTTCACTCACTTCCGAGCCGTGAAGTGAAACGAACGGCGGAAGAGAACCTTCGTTGGTAACGAGTGTAGAGATGATGATCGGGACGTTCTTCGAGGAAGCGATACCGATCGTCTCCGTGATGTTTTTTCCGAAAGATTCCAACGCCTGGCGGTATGATGCGCTGTTGAACGGGATCGCTTTATCCTTCGCCAGCTGCTGCATCAACGTTCCATTGTATACGGCGGGATTCGCAGAAGCGAACAGCCGTGAGACCGAGGTGAGAGTATTTTCAAGCAGGACAAAGGTCTTTACTCTACGCAGCGATTGATAGAGACGGATCATCCAGCGACCGCCGCCGATGGAATTGGTGGATGCTGTTCCGAACGCACCGTAGAATTCATTCTGTCCCGAATAGACGATGAACGCGTCCGGCTGAAACGCGGTCAGTTCATCGACGAACTCTAGGACGGTAAAACTGTTCGTCCCCGTGAGACCGGCATTGATAACTTCGATATGCTTTTCGGGATGAAGGATCTCCAATTGTTTCTGAAGGATCCTCGCGGGCGTGGCATTATATTGATACGGGAATCCGGCGGGGGTTGACTCGCCAACGACAAAAATGCGGAAGGTATTCGGTGATTTGGCGATCTCGAAATTCCCCGAATAGATCTGCGGCACGAAATACCGGGCGGGATCGAAATACCGTTTCCCGACGTTCGGGTTGATACGGTAGTATTCTTTTCCATTAACGATCGTTTTGGTGACGAGGTCGAATTCGCTGCCGTAACCGAAGACCCTCAGCCCTATTTCAAGAACGATCACCAGCAAAACCGGCATCAGCAGTGTAATGATCATAAAGATCCTGCGCTGCTGTGCGGTCACGGACGGAGGTATATTCTGCGCTGGTTTATTCTTTGAGGATGCCATGGTCGATACGCCGTTCAAAAGATGGAATAGATGAACGGTGCAAGCGCGCTTCCCTTGGTCAGCACGATGAGCAATCCCAACAGAACGAATGCCGTTACAATGGGAAAAAGCCACCATTTTTTATTCTCGCGCAGGAAGGAGAAATACTGCCGGATGATCTTCAGTTTAGCCATAGTGTCTCACGACATTCGTTCATAATCGATCTGTTTGGTCCGGTCACGCCGTATCCACAGCGAGTCCGATGTATTCTTTTGAAGACCCGGCAGGAAGTTTTTTCCCGCCATCCGTGCGGTCAACGCCACAGGAGTAAGGATCAGAAAAAATATGATGCTTAAGATGATCCTCGAAACAATACTCCCCATAATAATGGCGAAGCTCATCCACACGCGGTGCACAGTGCGCAATGATCGCGGAGCGAACACTCCCAAGGCACACAGCACTGTTCCGGACAACAATACACTCATCACCGATATTTCATTCCACCAGTGCTTCCACTCTGCGGCGATCGCCAGAGCGACCATTACACCGCCGACGGTGAGACCGAACTTCTTCAGCTCAATATCGGTCGAAGGAAGTTCTGAGATATCGTGACGGACCGATTCAATCCAGTTCATATTCTTTCCTCCAATCGGTCTTTTCGTGAACTGCCGGCTGATCCTCTTTTCGAAGCATCATGTTCCCCATCACCAGTATATCCATTTCTGTCCTTAAAAAACAGCGCAGCGCATCCTCGGGCGATTCCACGATCGGCTCCCCGCGGACGTTGAACGATGTATTGACGATGACAGGACATCCCGTGAGCGCATTGAACTCCGAGATCAGCTGATGATATAACGGATTCGTTTCTTTGTGGACGGTCTGCACTCGGGCAGAATAATCGATGTGCGTCACTGCAGGGATCGATGAGCGGACACGGTCCAGCTGAGCCAATCCTTTCACTGTATTCTCTTCCGCTTCCATTTCTTTCCTATGCCGGGGAAGAACATCCGCAACCAGAAGCATGTACGGAGAATCGGACGAAAGATCGAACCATTCCGAAGCGTGTTCGGACAGAACGGACGGTGCGAACGGTCGAAAACTCTCGCGGAATTTGATCTTGAGATTCATCGTCTTCTGCATTTCCGGTGAACGCGCATCGCCGAGAATGGAGCGGTTCCCCAATGCACGCGGTCCGAATTCCATCCGCCCCTGGAACCATCCGATCACTTTTCCGTCCGCAAGCAGAGATGCTGTTTCTTTGCAGAGTTCTCCGCTGCTGCTGAATTTGCAGTATGGATTCTTCGACTGCTGAAGTATCTGCTCGATCTCATCATCACTGTAAGCCGTTCCCAGATACGAACCGGATTGAGAATCTTTGCTTCCGGCAGAACGTTCTTTGCCGAAATAATGATAGTGCGCGGTCAATGCTGCGCCGAGTGCTCCCCCCGCATCTCCGGCTGCAGGCTGGATCCATATCGAATCGAACAGTCCGCTGTGCAGGATCTTTCCGTTGGCGACACAATTCAGTGCTACACCGCCGGCGAGACACAGATTCTTCTCTCCGGTCACCTCCTTCGCATGACGGACGATCTTCATCATCACCTCTTCGGTCACGGACTGGACCGATGCTGCGAGGTCCATTTCACGCTGGGTCAACGGCGATTCGGGAGACCGCGGAGGACCGCCGAAGAGCGAAGCGAAACGGGCATTGGTCATTGTCAGACCTGCCGCATAATCGAAGTACTCCATGTTCATTCTGAATGAACCGTCATCACGAAGTTCAAGAAGTTCGCGTTTGATCGTGTCGGCGTAGCGCGGAACCCCGTAAGGAGCAAGTCCCATCACTTTGTATTCGCCGGAGTTCACTTTGAATCCCGTAAAATATGTGAAGGCCGAATACAGGAGTCCCAGCGAATGCGGAAAATGCTGTTCCTCCAGGATCGTCACGCGGTTCTGTTCCCCGAGAGCGATAGAGGTGGCGGCATATTCACCGACCCCGTCCACGGTAACGATCGCGGCGCGGTCAAACGGTGAGGGGAAAAAAGCTGATGCTGCGTGAGATTCGTGATGTTCGGTGAACAGGATGGTCCCGTCGTACTGGAGTTCTTTTGCGAGGATATCGGAGAGCCATAATTTGTCGCTGAGCCAGACGGGCATCGCGCGGACGAAGGAGGTGAATCCTTTCGGCGCAAACGAGAGATATGTTTCGAGAAGGCGGTTGAATTTCAGGAACGGCTTATCATAGAAGATGACCGCATCGAGATCGGCAACAGTACAGCCGGCATGCTTCAGGACGAATTGAACGGCGTTCCTCGGGAACCGCTCATCATGTTTCTTCCGGGAGAACCGTTCTTCCTGTGCAGCGGCGATGACGGTCCCGTCGCGGACGATGCACGCGGCGGAGTCATGATAGTATGCCGATATTCCGAGGATGGTCGTTGGCTTCATGTGCGGAGTCGACGCATGATCATGGAAGGTTCGAATCTCCATTCCGGTAGTTCTTCATCCATTCCCAATTGGGATACAGCATCGGGGCGCCGGTGATGATCCCTCCGAATCCGATCATTCTCCGGGTGAACATATTGGCGGGCTGGATCTTCACTGCATTGAGCCGGTCATACCGGATATCGATGGAATAGTTCTTCGCAAGTTCGGCAACATATGCGTTCATTGCCGAATTCCGTTTCTTTCCGTTCAGATTGTTCCTGATGTTCACAATGACGGAATCGGGAGTGACATCCGTTTTCCCTGCACTTCGTTTTGCGATCACTTTCAAAAATGAATATCCCGCTGCTGTTCTGACGGGACCGACCGTTGAACCGGTATCCGCCATGAATGCTCTGCAGGTCAGTTCAGGCATCCTGTCCAGCGGAAGGAAAGGTGAAAGACCGCCGTTCTTCTTCCATTCCATCCTTTTCGTATAGCGGTCCGCAAGCACCGAAAGATCGGTCCCGCGCGAATACTCACTCATCACATCCGCCGCCGTGGTAAGACTATCGCACAGCACTTCGCGGATCTGTACTTCATATTGTTTGCCGATGCTCGGGAGAACGGAAAGCAGGACGTTGTAGACATCATCATTACCGACATTCACCGTATCGTTCACACGCCACATCAGATAACGCGAGATCCAGTAATTTGACCATACTTGCAGGTCTTTCTGAACGCTTTCAGAGTGCTGCAGCTGCTGCCGGTATCCTTCGCGGGCGATCAGTTCTTTACCGATGAGCGTGCGGAGATGATAGTTCAGATCATGATCGAAGATATTCTTTTCGAGCGACCGGAAACCGAACCGGAGATTCCGCATCCCTTCGATCACTTCACCGAATGTCACGGGACGCTCCGGCACATCGGCGAACGGTCGCTCACTCTCGGAAATGAACATCGTCAGCAATTGATCGACATCCTCGGAGATGACACCGTACATTCCTTTATTGAAATGTTTGGCGGAGTCATTCATGATGATGGACCGGAGTGCGTTGGCGAGCGTAAAGAACATCGCTGAATCGGTCATCGCTTTCTGCGGTGCGAGGATCGCGGCATAATATATTCCCGCGGCAACATCCTCTTTTTTGGAGCGGATCGTCTCTTCAACCCGTATCCGTCTGTCGCCCAAGCTCATTTTCTCGGCGACAGGATTCGTCCCGCGGTCGATCAGCAGCGCAACGGTCCAGCCGTACGTTGCGGAGATGAACGGACGGGAAAATTTCCTCTTCCCGATCGCATACACCGTGTTCTCGAACAATGTATCCAAACCTCCGAAATTCACCTGCACGGTCTCAACGGAGATGATCGTCTTCCAGCGGTCAGCAGCGATGATCTTTGAAAACGGAATATTCTTCTGTAGTTTTGCAACGAGCGAATCACCGGCCGCATGATCCTTTACCTTCACCGCGGCAATATGCAGCTGCCATGCGAACTTCGTCAGTCCTTCGTTGATCTCACGTTCGCTCACCGACACCTTTTGTTTCACCTCACGGTTGAAGAGCTCATCGCGGACGAACATCTTCTCCATTCCGGTGATCTTGATGCGGGAAACGGGATCGGTACCGACATTCAAATGTTTTCCTTCGATCGCCAGCAGCCGTTCCGCCACCAGGGAATTCAACGCTTTCACTTTTGATGAATCGTGCTGTTTCGGTTTTTCCTTCCCTTCCCACGGCATCAACTCGATCCGCTCGATCAGATCTCGGGCGGTGATCACCGTTCCACCAACGCGTGCCAGCGTATCCGTCGGCAGCGGAGGAACGGTCTTTTGCGCAGCAACGACACCAATGATACAACAGACAACGACACCCAAACGAAGAATTCTGTTCATGCTATTTCAACACTGTCATTTTTTTGGTATTGGTAAAATTCCCGGCGGTGAGCCGGTAATAATAGATACCAGAAGGTAAGGTTAATGCATCAAAATCGACAGTATAATTTCCGGGTGACTGCTGTTCATTCGTAAGAACGGCGATCTCTTTCCCGAGCATATCAAAGACCTTGAGCGACACATGGGACGCTGAAGGGACACTATAGGATATCTTCGTGCCGGGATTGAACGGATTGGGGTAATTCTGTCCGAGCAGATATTCCTGCGGGACCGACGGTTCGCTGTTGACGGACATCGGACCGACATATGCGACATCGATAAAATTGAAATTGAATCCGCCGAAGAAAAAAGTCGTCCTCATTTGATGTATGCCTGCCGTCAGATCGAATTTCCCAATGTTCAGCGTCCCCCACGTCTGATACCCGCCTGTCTTCGTTACATTTGCCGTGGTCATGGTGCCGTTATCCATAGTGACACCGATGATCCCGCCGATATCCGGCGCCGCGAAACGGACCGCCACATTATAGTTGCCGCTTTGCTGGACATTCACGGTAAAATTGAGGTATTCTCCGCTCGCGGTCCAACCCACGTTATATCCGTTGGTCAATCCGTCGGAACATTTCTCGATATCCACACCGTCGTTGCGGTAGGTCCAGCCGCTGTTCCATGCCGCACCATTGTTCTGATTATTCTGCACATCGGCATCCTTATACGCCGTAAGATTCCTGCCGAGGTCGTAATTAACGGCGAAGATCTTCCCGGGAATGAGATTCTCGGTGAACGGCTTTGTCGTGTTATCGAACGGTTGACGGATCATTGCATCGATCACATCCGGACGATACGTGATATTCTGCAGTTTCAATCCCTCCGCCATAGCCATCAATCCTTTCATCGCAGCAGGGACGGTCGGTTTCGTGGTCTGTCCCTGCCAGTATTTCAGCAGTGTGCTGTATTCCGCAGTGACCGGCACGGAGAACGGTCCGGCGATCGCATCGAATTTTTTCAAGGTCCACCACGACCAGCCGATCTTATTCTGCTCCATCAGCGAGATACAATCCGTGAACCACGTATTGGAATTCTCACCCGACTCACCGAGCCATAACGGACGATTCTCGGAAGAACGGAGTGCGAGAAGATAATTGATCGATCCCATATCGTTCGTATTCCAGTATTTGTGGAAACTGTAGACAAGATTCTTGTCCCACGCCGGCGTCAGTCCGCCGAAGTCTGTCGCATACCAGTTCCCTTCCGCGAAGATGATGTGGTTCGTATCCACCTGACGGATGGCGGAGGTAATGGAGAGATAGAGATTGCGGAGCGGAACATTTCCTGCGCCGAGATTCCATGCCGGTTCATTCAGAATGTCGTATCCGCCGATCCACGGCTGATCGGCGTACCGAGCGGCAAGTTTTTTCCACAGCGCAACAGTCAATGTCCTGTTCGATTCAAGGTCCCACAACGACGGAAGGGCGGGATTGTAATCACTGATATTATTCGCACTTTGACCGCCGGGGGCAGCGTGCAGATCGAGAATGAGATAGATCTTATTATCGCCGCACCAGCGCAGCAGACTGTCCATTACGACGAATCCCGATTCGATCCAAACATCGGGTGCATTCTGCGAGACGAAGAATTGATAATGCATCGGCATGCGGACGGAGTTGAAACCGAGCTGCGCAAGCCGTTCGATATCCTTCCGTGTGACGAAGTTCGCGCGGAAAGCCGTAAAGAATGTATCGGCATTCTGCGGACCGACCGCTTCCACGATCTTGCTTCGGATCTCCCATGCGGCATTCGCGAACGATGACATGCCGAACATATATCCTTCGGGAACATGCCATCCGCCGAGTCCCATACCGCGGAGGATCACCTCCTCATTGTTGTCGTTGACGATCTTCGTCCCCGATACCTTCAAGAAACCTCCCGCCGACGTACGCAGCGGAAGGGACAGTAATAGAACGAAAAGAAAAAGGGATGCAGTTTTGTTCATGTTCATTTGAGTATCACCATTGTATGACGTGCCGAATATGAACCGGCACGAAGTTGATAGAAATAGACGCCGCTAGAGAGTGAGAAACCGCTGCTGCTGAATTGGACCCGATGGACACCGGCATCCTGCTGACCGTTCACCAGGACGGCGATCTGTTTTCCCAGAATGTCGTGCACGGTCAGAACAACATGTTCTTGTGTACCGAGTGAATATTCGATTGTCGTGGACGGATTGAACGGATTGGGATAATTCTGTAAGAGTTCAAATTGCTGCAGCTGATGTGTCTCGCCGGAAACGACAGCAAGCGGTCCGCCGGTCAGTTTCCAATCCATCCACACAAGCCGCTGGGAGATCCAAGTCTTGAGGTATTTGATCTCATTCGCATACGTCCCGCCGATATATGCATTCGGCCAGACATACTGGTTCAGGATCGGCCAGCGGACGAAATTTCTCTGCTGCGCTTCATCCACATGCAGCGCGACGGAGTCGATGAAGGAATTGATGCGTGCGACGGACAATTGATTCTTCCTCAGCGACCGCCACCGGAGATCCGCGCTCCGCAGGAACAGACTGTCTTCGATCACCTTGAACCACCAGAACGGGGGCTGCCACATATCGCCGTTTTGGAACGCGGTATTCGTGTTGAACCAGTTGAGCTGCCACCCGGAGATGTTCGATGCGTCGTAATAATCACTGTTCCCGTACGCATGGTTGAAATCCCATACCGGACCGAGGAACATCTTGGGATTCTTTGAATCCTTATCCTTATACATATATGAACTCAATCGGAACCCGTCCACATTCCTTCCCAATTCGTTCACCAGGAAGAAATCGACCAACGAAGAGCGGTCCAGATATTTCGAATACCCGTTCACCGTATCCGCAAAGACCGATGTTGAGAACACTGACTCGAATGAATAGAAGAAACTGATGATAT
>CALROS020000026.1:0-9872 GCA_943369855.1 Chitinophaga pinensis
GTTCCTTCACAACCTCCTGGAATGAGGTCTCTTTCACGTTGTTCGCAGGAACGACCTCCGTGAAATAATTATAGAGGAAAAGAGCAATTAGGAGCGCGGCGACACCGAGTCCGGACAGGACGATCACCGACCGGTTCTGTTTCTCCTTCTTGAGTTCGTTATCGGTGGATGCCGTGCGGTAATTCAGCTTTGCCTCGTCGCGGACCGATGCACTCTCCTGACGGTGTTCCGGAGAACTGTGGATATCGTACACCTTCAGGATCTGCGATGCATCCATTCCGATCGCTTCGGCATACGCTTTAATGAACGCGCGGACGTACGTCTGCGGCAGGATATCGAATGCTCCCTGATCGATCGCCTGAAGGTATTTGATATTGATGCGTGTTTGGTGAGCGATCTCGGCGAGTGTGATATTCTTTGCTTCGCGTTCTTTTCGCAGTTCTTCGGAGAAATGATTCATTCGTATTCAGTCAGTGGAAATCAGTTTTTGTTTAAAGATAAAGAAAATAACCCGGTGCTCCAAGGGATGTCGTTCCCTTGCATCACACAGACGGATATATGTGTTCATATCGGAGATAACCGCTTATTTGTCGAGGACCTCACGGACCTTTTTGGCAAGTTCTTCCATCTTATACGGTTTTTGAAGGAATCCATCGATCTGTTTGGCGAATGTGCTGCCTTCAATGATCGCATCATTATAGCCGCTGGAGATGATGACCTTGGACTTCAGTTTGAGCGATTTGATCTTTTGAAAGACCTTTTTTCCACCGACCTGGGGCATGTTCATGTCGAGGAGGATCACCTGGAATTTTTTCCGCTTCGTAAGCAGTGAGATCGCTTCGTTTCCGCCTGAAGCGGTGACCACGGAATATCCAAGATCGGTCAGCATCGCGCTCAATGTGAGGCGGATGAATTCCTCATCGTCCACCACCAGGACCGATTCCGTGCCGCCGACGATCTTCCGGCTGGACGGGGCAAAGATCTCCTTCGGGATCCCTTTGATGAGCGGGAAAGTGACCGTAAATGTCGTTCCTTTTTCGGGTTCGCTTTCGAATGAAATGGCACCGTCGTGGGATTTGATGACGCCGTACACAACGGACAATCCGAGTCCCGTCCCTTTGCCCTGCTGTTTGGTGGAGAAGAACGGAACGAAGATCTGTTTCCGTACATCCGCCGACATGCCGACACCGTTATCCCGTACGGTCACCGTAACGGAATTGAGTTCCTCAGCGTCAACAACCGTCGTTACGGTCAGTAGACCGCCGTTCACCATGGCATCGCGTGCGTTGATGAACAGATTCAGCAGCGCCTGCTGAATCTGTCCTTCGTCCCCGCTGATGATCGCGAACTGGTCCGAGAATTCGCGTTTCACTTCGATGAGCGGTTTCACGGACGGTTCGAACATTCTCAGTGTCTCTTCGATGATGTCGTGCAGATTCACAGGATGGAATTCCACGGGCGAACGGCGGGCGAACGTGAGCAATTGGTTCGTGAGCGATTTTCCGCGCGTCGCTGCGGTCTCGATGATCTCGACGAATTGATAATTCTTGTTTGCCGGGGAGAGGCGGCGGCGCATGATGGATGACGCGCCCATAATGGAGGTGAGGATGTTGTTGAAATCGTGAGCGACTCCGCCGGCGAGATTGCCGATGGTGTCGATCCTCTGCGCCTGCATCACTTTTTGTTCCAGGAATTTCTGTTCCGTCATATCGCGGCCCACGCAGCGGAGCAGGACCGGTTTGCCGTTCTCATCATACACGAGCGAGGTATTCACAGAAACATCGATGATCTGGTCATCTTGCGTCCTCATCTGCTCCTCGCTGCCGCGGAATTCCTCCATCTGTTCGAAGGAGCGCCGCAGCAGATCGGTGATGTGACCGTGCATCTCCGGCGGATAGAAGAAGGTGAGATGCTTGCCGATGATCTCCGTCTTCGGATACTTCAGGGTCTGCGATTCGGTGAGATTGCAGTTGATGATGATGCCGTCGCGGTTCACCAGATGATACATATCCGGCGAATGTTCGAACAGGTCCGCATACCGTTTCTCGGATTCGGTGATCTTGTCGAAGAGATGCGCATTGTTCAGCGCCACACTGATCTGATTGCTGAATGCTGCGATCAGATTCACTTTGCGTTCAGGAAAGAATTCCTTTGCCGTGCTCGCCAGCAGCAGGATCCCTTCGGATTTGTCCGCGACCCGGAGCGGAACGGAGACCCACGAAGCGATCTCGAGCATCTGCAGATTCGTATGGAAGACGATCCCTTCGGTCTTGTTCGTATCCTTATTGGTACGGAGTTCTTCCGTCCACTCCAGGAATGTCTTGCTGGAGAGCATCTTCTCCGAGAAGAATCCGAAATCCGCGCCGAACGTTTTCTTCAGTTCGAGTCTGTCCCCCTGCAGAACGTAGAGCCAGCCGAATTCCGTCTTGAGACTGTTGGCGACATTGTGAAGGGCATTGCTGAAGATATAATTGAGGTTGATCGATTTGCTTACGACCAATGCGACGGTGTTGAGCGCTTCAAGTTCTCTGCGCTGCTCTTCCAATTGGCGTCCGTACTTCAGCGAGAAATATACGCTCGCAAATCCGATGACGCCGGCGGTGGTGACGCTGACAAAGTCGAGGAATTCGAATTCCTTCTGCAGGATGATATTCGCGGAGATGATGGTCACCATCATCACGATCACCGCTGTGGAAGCGACGATCTGTGCCTGTTCCACAAGGCCGAATTTCAGGGAAAATGAGCGAAGACGCTGAAGGAAATTTTTCATCGGTCGGAGAGTGCGGAATTAATAATCGGCTGCTTTCTTCATCTCGCGGGTCCGGCGGATCTTTCCTTCGATCGCCGCAAGCAGGACGTCGTTCTCCACCGGTTTGGTGAGATAATCATCCACGCCGAGTTTTTTGCCGGTGCGGATAAGATCCTTTTGGTTGAGTGCAGAGATGAAGATGAAGGGAACGGAAGCGAACCGTTCAATGGACCGGAACCGTTCATAGAACATGAAACCGTTCATATTGCGCTGCCCGAACGCGATATCGCAGAGGACGAGGTCGGGGGAGAAGCTCTCAAGCAGGTTCAATGCCTCTTCACCGGAGGTGGTGTTCAAACAGAGATATCCGTTCTTTTCCAGCAGGCGTTCTATCAGCAGCAGAAAATTCCTGTCGTCATCCAGCGAGAGGATCACCCCTTTGGAATCGAGGGATTTGATCAGCCGCTTCACTTTCGGTTCAAGGACGGTCTCTTCCTGTTCCGTCACTTTGAACAACAACCGTATCTCCGAGAAATCCCTAATCCCTTTGTTCCATGCATCACGGATCGCGTTGAGATAACAGGTCAGCCGTGAGTTCTGTTCAAGATAATCATGTTCATCCTGTGAGATGGCGAAGAATTCACGCATACGTTCAGCGCGTTCCGCTTCCAACGGTGTGATGTGGCCATCCTTCCAGATCTCGTTGAGGAAGGTCTTGTATGCTTCGAGCACCGCATCGGAGATCTTCTGCACATATTTGGAGGGGAACATCGTCACCGGTTCAACGGGATCCGCTTTTGTTTCCGGCGCCGGGACTTCGGCAGCTGTTCCCGGAAGGGGAATGACAACTCCGGTTTCCTTTGCTTTCTTCTCTTTCAGGAGTGATTCGATCCGCTCCTTGTACGCCTTTGCATAGATATTCTTGGTACTGAACGAAAGGATCTGATCCACCAGTTTTAGTGACTCTTCGAATTTTTCCGCTTTGATCAGCTTATCCACACTGCGAAGAAGTTCGCTGATATTCTCTTTGGTATTCGTCATAAGGATCAGATCGCCCGTTTCAGTTCACGTGAACGTTTCAGCTTGCCTTCGATCGTTGCCATGAGCATCTCTGCATCGAGCGGTTTGAACAGATAATCATCGGCGCCGAGCTTCTTTCCGGTGCGGACAAGAACGTCCTGGTCCAATCCGCTCAGAAAGATGAACGGCGTGGTCAGGAATTTGTCGATGGAGCGGAACTTCTCATAGAACGCGAATCCGCTCATGTTCGGTTTGGAAAAATTGATATCGCAGATGACGATATCCGGTGTCATCGTCTCCAGCAGCTGGAGCCCTTCTTCACCCGTTCTCGCCGTGAAACAATAATATCCCCCTTCATCGAGGATGCTTTTGATGATGGTGAGGAACGGTTCTTCGTCATCAAGCACGAGAACGGATCCGTTGGATTGGAGCGACTGCAGCAGTTGGAAGACACGCGGTTCGATCGCCAGCTGTTCCTGATCGGTGATGAGGAACCGTTTCCGCTGCGGAGCGAAATCGGTGATCCCTTTTCTCCATTCCTCACGGATGGACTGCAGGTAACACATCAGACGGACATCTTTCTCGATGACGGCATGTTCCTCGGGCGTGATCGCAAATGTCTCGCGCATGGAATCGATCCGCGACTGCTCGTCAGGTGAGACGGAACCGTCCCGCCAGATCTCCGAGAGCATCGATTTATACGCTACAGAAGCAGCGGCCGATCTCCGTATCTGAGCAACCTTTCCTGAAGGTGCTGCAGCCGGTGTATTTTTTTTCTGATCAGCTGTTGGAACCGGAGCGGCAACAGAAGCTGTCGTCTTCTGCGGAGCAGCTGCGGGAGGAGCAGTCTGCTTCTGTTGAACGGGCGCGGGGGCCGGAGCCGGAGTTTCCGCGGCAGGTGAGGGCGCAGGAGATTCCATCACGGTGGCCCGGTATGCCCGTTGTTCAGCTTCGATCCGAGTAAGTCCCTGCGCTTCCATCAATGAAACGATCCGTTCACGATATGCTTTGGCGTAGACACTCTTCTGTTCCATCTGGAAGACGAGATTGATATATCCCATCGCATTCTCGAGATTTCCGTTCTTGATCTCTTTATCCGCCATGCGGAGATAATCACCGACACTTTTCAATGGCATGCTCATACGCCTGTTCCGTTCCTTTTCATCAGTTCTTTCAGAACAACCTCCCGTGCAGCATGCATGGGAAATTCTGTATGGGTAAACAGCTCGAATGCTTTTGCCCCTTGACCCAGCAGCATTTCGATCCCGCTGATGGTCCGTGCTCCGGACTGCAGAGCGAACCGGAGTAACGCGGTTTCGATGGGATTATAGACGATATCCAGAACGATCTGTCCCTTTTGGATCACCGCGCCGGGAGGAAGCACATGAAAATTCACGAGCGGTTTCATTCCGACCGAGGTCGTGTTGATGATGGTGGAGGCCACGTCCAGTTCGCGCGCCGCCACGTCGTGTTCGTTCGTGCAGAAGAATTTTGTCAATCGGAATTTCGGACTGAACTCGTCGACGATCTGTTTCGCATTCTCAAGGGTCCGGTTGACGACCATGATCCGTTTCGGAGAGAAGAATTTTGCGACGGCATAGACCGTTGCCCGCGCAGCACCGCCCGCACCGAAGATCACCACATGACTGTTCTTGATCTCCTCGGCATAATATGCGAGAGAAATGTACACTCCATGGGCATCGGTATTGTATCCAAGCAGCCGTCCGTTATTGTTCACGATCGTATTCACAGCGCCGATGAGTTTCGCTTCTTCCGATACTTCATCGATCAGCGGGATCACGTGTTCCTTGTACGGAACGGTGATGTTCGCGCCGCGGAAATTGAGGGAACGGAGCGATGCGATCAGATTCGGGAGCATTTCGGGTGTCACATCCATCACACCGTAATCATAATCCAGATTCAGTTTCCTGATTGCGGCGGTGTGCATCGCCGGGGACATGGTATGGGAGATGTTGTGGCCGATGATGCCGATATGCCGCTGATGTTCCGAGAATTTTGGGAGTTTCATGATGGAATATACCGATATTCAAAATATAAAAAAACCTAATCGCGCGATTAGGTCCCCAAGGTTCAACTCACTTCTTGTGTTCAGACCGACGCTACTGCTGCAGTATCGAAGCGAACTCTTTCACGGACTTCACCCCTTTGAATTCCGTTTCAAGTTTGCTCCGCAGTTCAGGATTAAGTTTCAGTGCTTCCTTCAGAGCTTCGACCGCGTCGAGATTCTTCTCCATCACGAACAGGACCTTTGCTCTGCTGTAATGCGAATCCGCGAATGCCGGATTCAATTCGATGGACCGGTTGAGCGCTTTCAGTCCTTCTTTGAAATATCCCATCACGAACAGCGTATCGCCGTAATCGAACCACGCCTCAAAATTATTCGGATCGAGCTGCACGACCATCTTATAACTAAGGATGCACTCTTTCATCTTGCCGAGATTGAATTCCGCATCCGCTTTGGCGTACCATAACTCTGGGTATTCCCGGCACAATTCCACGGCACGGTTGTAATCGGTCAATGCTTTGCGGTACTGCTCCAAAGCATCATAACAGCTGCCGCGGCCGAAATACGATTCGTAATGGGTCGGATCGTATTTGATGGCAAGCGTGAAGCATTTGATCGCTTCAGCATAATTCTCTAGTTCTTCGTATGCATTTCCAAGATTGTGCAGTGCAGGCACATCCTTCGGTTCGAACCGGATGGTCTGTTTGTAGCATTCCACCGCTTCATTCAGTTTACCGATCATGGCATAGACATTTCCCTTATTATAGTAGGCGGAAGGGAAATTCTCCTTGATGGCGATGGCCATATCGTAGCTGTCGATGGACCGTTCCTGCTCGCCGAGGCGGTTCAGCACGATGCCTTTGTTATACCACGCATTGAAATTATACGGATCCAGATCGATATGCTTGTTGTAGCAGTCGAGTGATTCCTGCAGTTTGTCCATCAGATCATAACAGAACGCCAGCTCGAACCAGACGTCGGGACTGTTCGGTTCTTCTTTCACGAGGAACTTAAGAATGTCCAGAGCATCGTCGAATCGTTCAAGTTTTTCCAGGATCACCGCTTTGTTCAGCAGTGCTTCGGTATCGCCGGGACTGAGGATAAGGGCTTTTTCAAAGTCTTTCAGCGCATCATCATTCCGGTTGGAGTTGTCCAGCGTAATTCCGCGGTTAATGAACAGGTCACTGTCATTGGGGTTCAGCGTAATTGCATGATCGTAGCATTCCAACGCTTCGGTATAGCGGAATAGGTTGTTCAGGATCATTCCTTTGCGCATCCACGCATCGGAGGAATAAGGTGCAAAGTCCACTAATTGCGATGCAAAGGAGAGTGCGTCATCGTATTTCTCTTTCTCGAAGTAATAGCTGATGATCTCTTCCAGTGCTTCAATGCTTTTGAGTCCGTTACCGCCGCGACGAAGCAATTCCTTGAAGCGCTCGATCTCCTCGTTACGGTCTCGCCGGGGGGACGAATCGCCTTCAAAATCATCTTCAAAGTTGTCTTGGTCGTACGTGGACATGAGGGGGATACTTCGTTGGTGAAGGTGCTTTCTGTTAAACCAAATAAACAAAAAAAGGGGGGGTAAGTCAATAAATCTCATGCGAACAATTTATTTTCTTTGAAAAGCCACAAAAATAGGCGAAATTTGAATAGTTTATCACCTCTATTGCCGTCACTTAAACCATTGCTTGAAGTATCGACATGACCCCACTCAAAATACGGATCAACAGAATTTCGGATGCCACTAAGGATGTGCCGTTACCGACGTACGCTACCGAAGGATCTGCAGGAATGGACATTTATGCCGCAGTGGATAGTGAAATGGTAGTGAAAGCGGGTGAGACGACGCTGGTTCCGACAGGATTCTCCATGGAAATTCCAGTCGGATATGAAGCGCAGATACGACCCCGCAGCGGACTTGCATTGAAAAGCAGCATCGGGCTGATGAATTCACCGGGAACGATCGATTCCGATTACCGCGGGGAAGTGAAGATCGTCTTCACCAATTACGGAAAGAACGATTTCACGGTGAAGCGGGGGGACCGGATCGCACAGATGGTGGTGGCAACATATCAGCGGGTGCAGTGGGAAGAGTCGACTCAATTGTCCGAGACAGCACGCGGTGCCGGTGGATTCGGTCACACCGGAATTTCACAACAGTAAGTATCTTTCATTATGGCCCGTCCCAAAAAACATATCGCGACAACAGAACAGAAGCCGGTGATCACCAACGGCGATGAAGCAGGGATCAAACCGGTGTCGACACTTGATACGATCGTTATTTCAGCCGGTCTTGTCCTGTTATTCTTCCTTCTATACTCGTTGGAGAACCTCATCTCTCCGTTCCTCATTATGGGGACGATCATTTTTCTGCTCTATCCGCTTCGCGACAATGCTGTTGCAAAGAATGTGATGGTCCTTTCTGCAGCATTATTCCTGCTGTGGTTCCTTGTTACCATCGAGTCGATCTTATCGCCGTTCATCCTATCGCTGTTCCTTGCGTATCTGTTCCATCCGATCGTCACGAAAATGGAAACAGCGCTGAAGATGCCGCGATGGACCTCGGCGGTCTTCATTATCTGCATCAGCATTGCACTCGTCATCGTCCTGCTTGTGCTCGGACTTCCGCATATCATCGGACAGTTCGAAGGGATCCTGCAGGCGATCGGAACGATCTCCACACAATTTGTCGAATGGGTATTGGACGGACGGTTCATCCACGTGATGCAGAAATACGGTATCTCATTGGAACAGCTCCGCAGCATGCTCACGACCACCATCGCGCCGCGCGTGGAAGATATTCTGAAAGGGATATTGAAAGGAACGTTCGGTATCGTGAACGGTCTTCAGGTGCTCGTCTCAGGAATTGTGAACATCGTCATCATTCCGTTCCTCACATTCTTTTTGCTGAAAGATTTTCCGCTTGTCCGTTACCGCATTAAGATGCTGGTACCGAGGAAGCGCCGTGAACAATCCGTCCTATTCTATCACCGCGTGGATGAGATCCTCGGGCGGTACATCCGCGGCACGACGATCATTGCGATCTTCGATGCGTTCGCTGTTTCAACAGGACTCTGGGTGATCGGCATCCAGTATCCTCTCGTGCTCGGGATCCTTTCCGGTATGTTGTTCTTTGTGCCGTATTTCGGTTTCATCACGATCCTCTGCGTATCAGCATTCGTCGCATCGCTCAGTATGGGGGCCCTTGCGCTTCCGGTCATCACTACCGTATCGTTCCTCGGCGTGCTGCATATTGTTGAGACGTATGTTCTCACACCGAAGATCATCGGCGGAAAGATCGGACTTCACCCCGTTGTGCTCATTCTTTCGCTCTTCATCTTCGGATACTTTTTAGGATTCATCGGACTGCTCATCGCCATCCCTGCCGCTGCGATCATTATTGTCTCGATCAAAGAATGGGAAATGAACAGGAAGAAAGAATTGAGACAAGAGAACGAACCATCATTGTAACTTTCGGGAATAGATTATGTTTGGGAAATTATACCTCGTAGCAACACCGATCGGAAATCTGGATGACATGACATTCCGTGCAGTGGAAACACTGAAGAGTGTCGATATCGTCGTTTATGAAGAACGGAAGGAAGGAAGCCGTCTGCTCCGCCACTACGGCATCGAGAAACCGGTGGAGAGTCTGAATGAACACAACGAAGCGGCATCGACATTCATCATTCTCGATCATCTGAAGAACGGAAAGAGTGTCGCGATCGTTTCCGACTGCGGAACTCCGGTCTTCTCCGATCCGGGACAATTGCTCGTCCGCAAAGCGGTGGAAGAAGGAGTGAAGGTCGTTCCTATCCCCGGTGCTTCGTCGCTGATGCCGGCGCTGACCGTATCGGGATTCTCCATCGATCAGTTCGTCTTCTACGGCTGGCTCTCTCCGAAGCGTCCCCGTCGTCTTGTGGAACTGCAGCAGCTCCGCCGCGAACTCAGGACCATCATTTTAATGGATACACCGTACCGTCTTGTTGCATTGATGAAAGATATTGCGGAGGTCTTCGGTGTTACTCGCCGTATCTGTGTGGCGTTCGATCTGACCATGCCGGATGAGGAGATCTT
>CALROS020000027.1:0-9843 GCA_943369855.1 Chitinophaga pinensis
ATTGTCCCAATAAATAAATTAGCCGAAAGATCGACATTGCCGCGGCGGACTAGGAAGATGATGACCAACCCGCCTGCAATGCGAATATATGATGCAAGCACGGTCGGCCACGTTGTATCCGGACCAAGAAAGAGTGTTACATGAAGGAGGACACTGATGACGAGAGAAACAAGTGAGGTATAAAAAAGAACACGGGAAAGCCGTGTCTTTACCTCATCGTCATGGAAGACCGGTGAGGTAAAAAATTGGATCAGACGCTGATATAACCCGTTCCGACGTTCCATACGTTCATCCACAAATCATTCTGTGACTATGACTTAACGCCCGAGCATGTTATAATTATTTTTTAACATTAACAACTGAAAAATACCGTGAACAAAACCGCTTCCGTCGAATGTCGCGGAAGAACAGCAGGCACCGAAATTGCAATACGAAAGGTATTATCATTATGATCCAAGAACGACGTTCACAGGAAGGGGATTGATACCATCCCTTTTTATCCTCGTTCAATTGGATGGATCAATTCAGAGATCCATGATCCTGTGCAGATGTTCCATAAATACCATCGGTTTATACGGTTTCTGGAGAAATCCTGCAGGTTTTCTTTCATGGAACTCTGAGAACGTCTGTTCCTCGGAATACCCGGAACAGAGCAGTACTTTCACATTCGTATTGATCGAGAGGAGCGCTTCAAAGGTCTGCTTGCCGTTCATCACCGGCATGGAGAAATCGAGCACCACCATGGAGATATTCGGCCAATGCCGGCGGTAGAGTTCAATACCCTCCACCGGATCGAGAGCACTCATCACCGTATACTGCAGATCGCCGAGGACCGTCTCCGCAAGTTCGATCACCGGCGGTTCATCATCGATCACCAAGATGGTCTTTCCTGTGCCATCGACCGTTGTACCATAATTCACATTACCGGAGGCCGGAGAGGATCCATGGAAAATGGAAGGGAGAACGATCTCAAATGTCGTCCCCTTCCCCTCCTCACTCACGATCATGAGTCCGCCGTTATGCCCGCGTATGATGCCGAGCACCGCAGCAAGTCCGAGACCGCGCCCGGTGAATTTCGTGCTGTAGAACGGATCGAAGATCTTGCTGAGGGATTCCCGGCTGATGCCGCATCCCGTGTCGGTAACACGGAGCGCAGAGTACGTTCCCGATGCAAGGGGTGCATTCGTATACCGCCAATATTCGGATTGTTCCGCCGAAAGGTCCTTCACGGATGACTCGATCGTTATCCGTCCGGACTCCTTCCCTATCGCTTCACCGGCATTGATGATCAGATTCATGATCACCTGCTGGATCTGTCCGACATCCCCCTTGATGCGCGGTGAGGCGGGATCCAGAAGGAATTCAATGTCGCAGCTCTTCGGAACCGAAAGTTCGAACATCTGGGCGTTTTCGCGGATGATGGTGTTCAGGTCGATCTCCTGTATGAAGAATTTCCCCTTTCCGGAGTAGGCCAGAAGCTGACGTGTAAGATCCGCTGCGCGCTCGGAGGCTTTGATCACCTTCGTAATATTGTTCCAGGCAGGACTATCCTTGGGAAGTTTGTTCAGGGCGACGGACGACTGTCCGAGGATCGCGACAAGAAGATTGTTGAAATCATGTGCGATGCCGCCGGCCAGCGTACCGATGCTCTCCAGTTTTTGCGTATGTCGAAGCGCTTCTTCCGATGTCTTCCGTTCCGTGATATCCCGCGCGGACGCGTAGAGAAACCGCCGGTCTTGCAGCATCACACCGGTGCTGTTGATCTCCACATCGATGAGCATTCCGTCCTTCCGGCGGTACTGCGTCTCGAAGACCGCCGGCCGCGAGATCAATTCGTTCACTTTCGTTATCAGCTCCGCAGCGGACCACTGTGCGTCCCACTGCGCGACATTCAATTTCATCACTTCATCACGTGTGTATCCGAGCATCTCTGCGAATGCGTGATTTGCCTCGACGACATTTCCGGATTCATCCAGCACATGGATGCCGTCACTCGCTGTGTGCAGGATCGTTTCATTCCGAAGGGCAAGCGAGGCGACATCGTTCTGCGCACGCTTCTCCTCCGTAATATCATGCACCATGGTAAACCGGAATCTCTTCTCCTGCACGATGATATTCTCCGCTGAGAGCAGCACATGTTTCACGTCGCCGTGTTTCGTTCTCAGCTGCGCTTCGGCATTCATCAGTCTTCCGTTCGGTCCCATTTTCGACGTGAGCATCCGTATCGTCTCTTCATTGACGATTCCAAGCTCCATAGCACTCTTTCCGATCACTTCAGATGCTTCGTACCCGAACAGCGAGCAGAATGCGTCGTTCACTTCGGCGTAATGACCGTTGGACAGATCGGACAGACCGCACGCAGAAGGATTCAAATAGAACAATTTCGAGAATTTCTCTTCCGACGCCTGGATCCGGGAAATATCCTTCGTTACTCCAAAGATCACCGGAGAATTGTTCCATGTGCCGTATTTCACTTTGGTCTCCACCGGAATGAGGTCGCCGTTCCTCTTCTTCAGGGGCACAGAACAAAAATCCGCTGTTCCCTTCAACATCTCGGCAATGCTCGCCGCCGCTTCATTCCGCCGTTCTTCGGGATGGAGGTCAAGCACCGAACGTCCACGCAACTCTTCGGCAGTATATCCCAGCCGGTCGGTAACGGTCTTGTTCGTAAATATGATGCTTCCCTGCTCATCGAGAACCAACAACAGGTCATCTATAGTATTGAAGAACGTCTCATAATTTTGACGCGTCCGTTTGACAAGGTCCTCAGAATTCGCCCGCTCTGTATGGTCTCTGGAGATCATCCCCAATCGGAATCCGTTCTGCGTTTTGATCGGGAAGACCATCTGCTGCACTGTGCGTAACTCACCAAGACGTGTTCTGAACGGTGATTCAACGAGAGTGTTGAAGAACGGTGCTTCACCTGTCTGCAGTGCATGCTGAATGATCTTTTCTTGTTGGAGCAGGAATTCTGCGGTGACAAGATCAGGGGCCAGCAATTTCTGTATCTCGATAAATGAGCAGCCGATCGCTTCCGTAGACGGGATACCGGTGATCTGCTCAAGGGTTCTGTTCCATTCTATGACCCGTCCGTCCTCTCCCACAATGGAGATACCGTCGCCGCTTTCTTCCACAAAGTGTCTGAATGTCTTCTCGCTCTGCTCCAATTGTTCCTCGGCACTCCTTCGTTCGGAGATATCGTGAATGATGGAGAAGAGAAGCCGTTTCCCGGATACAGTCAACAGTGTCGAATACACTTCCACGTCCCGGATACTGCCGTCGGAGTGACGGTGCGGGAAGATGAACCGGTTCTGCTCGGACCGTGCGGCCTTCCCGTATTGTTCGGCTACTTCGTGTTTTGAGAGTGCATTGATCGACGAGATGTTCATGGACCGGAGCACCTCGGCCGGAAAGCCGTAGAACCGGACCGCCGACGTATTTGCGTCCATAATCGCGCCGGATTCGGGATCGATCAGGAGCATCACGGCTGAGTGGTCCACGAATAAGGAACGGAACCGCTCTTCGCTTGTCCGAAGATCGGATTCCAGTTTCAGCCTGTCCGTAATGTCGCGGAGGATCACAAAGACATGCACTTTTTCATCGAACAGGAATGTTGATAATGTCACTTCCATATCGAATTCAACGCCGTCCGATCTCAATCCTTTGGTAATGTAGACCACCGATGCATCAGAGTCCTTCGTTCGGCTCTTCACATACTCCGTAATGCGTCCGCGTTCAGAGGGAGCAATTACATTCAGCAGCGATGTGCCGATCAGATCCCCTGCGGAGGAGACACCGAAGAGAGCGACTGCGGCTGGATTGCACATCACCCATATTCCTCCGACATGCACCCCGATCGCATCGCGGGAAGTATCAAGGACGGAGCGCAGTTTGGCCTCATTCATTCTCAAGGCATTCTCATTCTTCTTCCGCTCAGTGATATCATGGAATGTGGTGACGAATTTCCCCTGAAAGAACGGCGATGTTGAGACCTCGAAGATCTTTCCGCTGAGAGGACTGGTGAATTCTGTGATGACCGTTTCCGTCCGATCCTTATGTGAGTTCCAGAATTGGCTGATGACGTTCTCATTCATCCCGTAGACCTTGGATGCTCTGTTCCCCACGACGGATTCTACTTGTCGGTAATCCGCCACCGAATAGAATGCCGCGTTCACTTCAAGGATCGTGTAATCGACCATCTCCCCTTTATTGTTGAAGACCATCTCGTTCAGCGCGACACCTTCCGACAATGTTTCAAAGACCTTTCGGTACCGCTGTTCCTCTTCCGCTATGCGTCCCTGTTCCACGCGGAGCTGTTCGGCGGAAATATTCCGCTCGATGAACATATGCTGAAACGGACGGTAGACGGTCCAATACAATACAGGAATGATACACATTGCGATGATGATCGTCTTTACGACGAGCATCCACCAAACGGAATTGGAATAGACAGGATCAAAAATGATATTGTCCGTGAATTCACCGAAGAAGACCAAAAGTGCGATAATGAAGATCAGACGGACTACGGAGGAAGCGGGGGAACGTGAGGATTTTTCCATTTCAACACTCTTTTAACAGGGAGGGTACGTGTATCCGAGAACGAAGACAGTTTGAGGTGACGAACCGACAGAACTGTTCATTGCCGACAGCATCCTAAGGATTATTTCTGCCGCATTACGGACCAATGACTAATTAATTGAAAAAAATAGCCAAGGATTCCTTCAACATCAAGATGATTTCCGAGGAGCGCAGACTGCCAACGGACAAAAAGCGAGTATTCCCTCCGAATTGATCGTATACCGGACTCATCTCAATGGTCAGATGATCATAGAAATGGAAAATCCTGAATGGACATTACCATGAGATGGAACAGTTCTCCAGTATAAAACGGTGCAGTGATCTGATAATGAACAACGAACGACGAAGGAAGTAATGGCAGGAGTATTAAAACACAAAGGGACCGATCGTCGGCCCCTTTAATTTACCGATAGACGATATCTATTTCACGAAGAGCATTTTCCGTAGTGCTGTGTACGGACCGGCATTGATCCGATAAAAGTAGATCCCGCTTGCCAAATCACCGGCTTCGAATTTTACCGAATGTGTGCCGGCTGTCTGGAATTGATCAACAAGTTCCTTCACTTCCCTGCCGAGAATGTCGAACACCGACAGAGTCACCTCCGTTGCGGCCGGGAGATCATACTTGATGGTCGTTGCCGGATTGAACGGGTTGGGGAAATTCTGTTGCAGTGCGAATGAGACCGGAGTACCGATCTGTTCGGGTTCTTTTACCGGAGTGGTTCCATCGTCGATCCAGTTTCCCACGGAAAATGCGGGGGAAAGTATCTGTTCAGTCGCATTACCGGTCGAATCGACGATCCGGATCTTCAGATCGATCGCAACGGAATCGACCGCCGTAGCGGATGCAAGCGGAACGGTGAAGAAGCTCCCTTCGTTCTCAACATCATGCCGGATGGATGAAACAGTGAGCGGTATCCAGTCCGCACTTTTATATTTCCGATAGAACGCCTTCGTCTGCTGCGGATCCGGAAGCTGGAACGGATACGCATAGATCTTCGACGAAAATCGTACTATTGCATTCTCATTCCGTGAAAAATTATTTCCCGGCTTCTGCTGACCATTCAGCATCACAAACGATGTGATGACGGGAGCATCGGGGACACTCTTCGTGAGATCGAATGTATTCTTCAGCGTTAAATGCCCCTTCGCATTCTTTACACGGTAATCGTATGTATCAAGGATCAGCGAATATTGCGCCGGTTCCACCATCAACGGTTCACGAGGGAATTTGTTCAGCGATTCTTCGATGATCTTCGTCCCGCCTGATGTGTATACGGCATATGTTCCCGTGATGATATCGTGATATCTGATCTCCGAAAGCGCCCCGAGAAACAGAGGATTGAAATGAATGGACGATCCGAATGAATTATTATATGATGCGTTATGGATATAGACCGGCGATTCTCCGAACCGCATCGTTCCTCCGGATGGTGAACGATGGGTCGTCGGGCGGTCCTGTGACGGCAGACCATGCATTACACTGTCACGAATAATGGAGAAATACCGAGTGGACATATCAAGATTATAGTCCGCCTTGTATGAACTGTTCGTGTGGAATCCGATGGAAGAGGCAAAGACAGGATCCTTCGGTCTCATCATATACAGATCGAACGAGAATTCTTCCATCGGTGTCTGTACCGTATCGATCCCCACCATGGTCGTATTGAAATACGTCTCTCCCGATACGGAAAACGTGGAGATCCCTTCCGAAAATAGGCGCGTTGAAGTGACACCCGGCGGCACGGTGAAGCGAAGTTTCTGTGACAGGAACTCCGACGCCGTATTGGTGAGCTGAACATCCGATGCAATACCGGAGAACGAAGCATATTGCGGCAGGACGACCTTCTTCGCCGAGACCGGATCGATCAATGCTTCACTTCCATGGAATGTAAATCGGCCGGGAGCGTTCGAGACGAGAAGCGTTGACATTCCGTCTTTGAGCGGTGCAAAGAAGAAACCGGACGGAAGTTCGACCCTCATACTCCGTTTGGTCTTTAGTGAATTCGCCAGCGGAACGTTCTGTTCATCAACACCATTGAAGTGGACCGCACGGACAGCATCCGATGCATTGAAGAAGATCTGATCGTTTCCGTTGAATTGATACTCGCTTTTCAGCACCATTCGTGAACTGTTCGGGAAGAACACGACAAAGTCATAGGTATCCCGGTTTGCCCCGGTGAATTCAACGGTCTTGGAATCAAGTCTGCGCATTCTCGAATACATTTTATCATATCTCGGCAAAAGATACGATGTATTACCTGCTCCGAGGAACTGTGCATCCGGTTCACTGAACGAGAGGATCATCTTTGTGGTCCTCGCAAATGACCAGGGAAGATGGAGTGTATCGGCGGAACTCCGGATGTGAACGAACCCGTCGTAAAGAGGAATATCGTCATCGATGATCGGGATGACAGCATTATTGACGGATATTGTGATCAAGACCTGCTGCTCACCTCCCGGTGCGACCGAAAAATTCTGCGGAACGGACGACAGCGTAATGCCGCTTCGCTGACCGTTCATCACTACGGAATAGTTCTGCTGGATATTCCTCCGGTTGGATACTTTTACTGTTTCCACTCTGCTCCATACGGACTGCGATGGATCGTCCAATCCGAAACCGATCACACTCGGCACCGCACTGCTTGCGAGCGCAACAGCCCTCATCGCATCAACCCTCCCCGCCCCCTGGAGCATCTTCTCCAATCCAAGATCAACGGAAGAATTAACGATGGCTGATTTTATCTGCTGCGGTGTGAGCCCCTTATCCTTCGATTTCAGAAGCGCAGCTATACCCGCTACCATGGGAGACGCCATGGATGTTCCGCTCTCGATACGATATCCATTCCCCGGCGCAAGGGAACGGATCCTGAATCCCGGTGCAACAACTTCCGGTTTGATGCCATAATATCGCGGAGTCGGTCCCTTTGATGAGAAATATGCAAGATGATCTGCGGAATCGACGGCGCCGACTGTGATGGCAAGGCGGGAAGTACCGGGACTGCCGATGGTCTCTTTTCCTGAATAGAAATAATTATTCTCTTTACCGGAGACAGGACTGGCATCACCTTCATTCCCCGCTGCGATGCAGAACGTCACACCCAATTTCACTGCATTGTCCACTGCCACCGATGCAGCATCGTCCGGGTCACCGTTGCTTGAGCCGAGACTCATGTTGACGACATCCATTTTGTCGTCCATCGTACCATCCTCATTCGGATCGACCGTCCGTTCGATCGCAGCGATCACATCCGCCATACTTCCTTTGCCGTCCGAGCCCAGCACTTTGAATGCGTAGAGACGTGCTTTGGGAGCAACACCGCTGATCGTGAGCGCATCCGCGGCAATAATACCCGCCACATGGGTCCCGTGTCCGTTATCATCCATCGGATCAGCATCGTTTCCCGCAAAATCATATCCGCCGATCACTTTGTATGAAGGACCGATGCCGCCGCCGAGTGCAGCATGCATATAGTCGATACCGGTATCGATGATGCCGACAACGACACCCTCGCCCCGGAATCCGTAATTCGTCCACACTTCATTCGCCCTGATCTGCTGAACACTTTTTTCAAGCAATGCCCTTACGGTCGGATTCTCATGGACCTTTTTCACATATGGAAGCTGTTCGATCACTGCAACGGCGCTGCGGGGGACGGTCACACTCATGCCAAAGAAGGACTTATAATATTTCCGTTGTATGCTCATGGAAATAATTTTTGCATTACCGTTCACAGCAGTCCACCCTTCAGTCACATCGCTCTCAAAGCGGCGGAACCGTGACAGATAATCTACCGGAACATACAAAAGGGTTGATTGCTGCTGAGCGAGAAACAAAGGAGGTTCTTTGAATTCGACGATATAACTCATCAACGAGTCATCCTGCTGAGACAGAGCGGCAGAAGGGGCAAAGACACTGTTTCTTTTTTTAGTATCCTGAATATTTTTTTGTGCAGCGGCAGTGACCGACACAAGGAAGATAAATGAAAGAAGAAATGATCTGTTCATGATGAATTTGATTATTCCCATAAATAATATTGAATGTTATTTTACGAAATAAGACCAAATTGTTGCATTTCACTTCCCTATTTTTTTGGAACTGTTTTCCCCGTTTTGGTTTGGATTTTTTCACCATTTTTGCTATTTTAGATGCGGAAAGTTGAATCATTGCGGGAAGGTAAATACATTTTGGCGGGGTAGCTCAGCCTTCCAAAGGCGGGCTTCGCAAATGATGAACGTTCTTACATAAGTTTTGGCGGAGTAGCTCAGCCCTCCAAAGGCGGGCTTCGCAAATGATGAGTGTTCTTAAATAAGTTTTGGCGGGGTAGCTCAGCTGGTTAGAGCGTCGGAATCATAATCCGTAGGTCGGCGGTTCAAGTCCGCCCCCCGCTACAAAAAAAAGTCAGAGCTTGTCTCTGACTTTTTTATTGTACGTATTGGAAGAATTGATGTTCAAGCCGAGCGTTATTTGCGAGGTCCCGATGTTGTTCATCGGAATCCGCCTCACGCAGTTAAAATAAAAAATGTCGAAGCATGCCTTCGACTTTTTCATTTTAAACGAACAGGATTGATGAAGTTTAACAGTGGGCTCACCTCAGCTCTCTGTTAAGATTGATCTTTCGTTGATTTCATTTACCTCTCAACAAGTTCCTCCGCATCTGAGATTTTTGAAGTATTTCTGCTCCTTCCGAATTGTTGAGTGCCGGCAGTTCTTCGTTCTTCACCCGCTGTACCGAGATTGAAGTGCTTCAAATATTCCCGAAGTTCTTCTGTCAGATGATTCAGGTTCTCGGCTGCCAGTGCAACCTGTTCGGTGCCGTTCGCCGTTTCACGTGTTACGGAGTTGATGGATTGGATGTTGGCCGAGATCTGTTCCAAGGCCTGGGATTGTTCGGTGGAAGATGCGGCGATATGATTGACCATATCGGCGACCGTCTGAGAATTCTCGACGATGGTCTGCAGCGACCGTCCTGCCTGTTCGGCAATGACGATACCCTTTTCCACTTTCCCGGTCCCTTCTTCGATCGCATGAACAGCCACCGAAGTGTCATTTTGGATCTTTGTAATGGTGACACCGATCTCTTTTGTCGCCTTTGTTGTCCGCTCGGCAAGTTTCCGTACCTCATCCGCAACGACAGCGAATCCTCTTCCCTGTTCGCCGGCACGAGCCGCTTCGATCGCTGCATTCAGCGCAAGAAGATTCGTTTGGTCCGCGATCTCTTCAATCACGGTCACGATCTCTCCGATCTCATCGCTCGCTTTTCC
>CALROS020000028.1:0-9750 GCA_943369855.1 Chitinophaga pinensis
CGAACGCAACAGGATGCTCCTCCATCTACGGCGGAAATCTTCCCACCACACCGTGGACGAAGAACAACGACGGACGCGGACCGGCGTGGGCAAACAGTCTGTTCGAGGACAATGCCGAGTTCGGTATGGGCTTCCGTCTTTCGCTCGACAAGCAGACAGAGTATGCACGCGAATTGATCATCCGTCTCATTCCTCAGCTGAATGAAGGATTGGTGAACGCCATCCTCACCTGCGAACAGAAGAACGAAGCAGAGATCTACGAACAGCGCGCACGCGTTGCAGAACTGAAGAAACTGCTCGAGAACAACAACTCCGACGATGCAAAACAGCTGAAGCAGCTTGCCGATTCACTCGTGAAGAAGAGCGTGTGGATCATGGGCGGCGACGGCTGGGCATATGATATCGGTTTCGGCGGGTTGGACCATGTGATCGCATCGGGACGAAATGTGAACATCCTCGTCCTCGATACAGAGGTCTACTCCAACACCGGCGGACAGATGTCCAAAGCAACACCGCGCGGTGCTGTGGCGAAATTCGCCGCAGGCGGAAAACCGGCAGGCAAGAAGGATCTCGGACTGATCGCCATGAGCTACGGCAACACCTACGTGGCACAGATCGCGATGGGAGCCAACGACCTGCAGACGGTGAAAGCGATCCAGGAAGCGGAAGCATTCGACGGTCCGTCACTGATCATCGCCTACAGCCACTGTATCGCACACGGCATCAACATGCGTCTCGGAATGAACGCACAGAAACTCGCTGTGGATTCCGGTTACTGGCCGCTCTACCGTTACAATCCCGATCTCATGAAGGAAGGAAAGAATCCGTTCCAATTGGATTCGAAACCGCCGAAAGTGAAGTTCGAAGAGTTCGCCTACAACGAGATCCGTTACAAGATGTTGACGAAGATGGATCCCGAAAAAGCAAAACGCCTCCTGCGCGAAGCACAGGAAGACGTGATGAAAAAATGGAGATACTACGAACAGCTTGCCGCAATGAACTTTGCAGCACCGCAGGCAGCCACTAACGGACATTAATTCCCTCAGATGCCACGCACTTTAAAAGTGCGCGGCTTCTTGACAAAACACGGAGACTACTTACTATGGACCTATCAACAAAATATCTCGGACTGAATCTCAAGAACCCGATCGTTCCGTCGGCCTCACCGATGAGCCGCACGGTCGGCAGCGTTCGTTTGATGGAAGATTACGGCGCATCCGCCGTGGTGCTCTTCTCCATCTTCGAAGAACAGATCCGACACGAAACAAAAGAGATGTACCATCATCTTACCTATCACGCGGAAAGCTACGCGGAAGCAACATCGTATTTCCCCGAAGCACATGAATACCACAGCGGTCCGGATGAATATCTGAACCATATCCGCAAGCTGAAGGAATCCGTCAGCATCCCGATCATCGGCAGCATCAACGGCGTGACGGACGGCGGATGGGTGGAATATGCGAAACTGATCCAGCAGGCCGGTGCGGACGCACTGGAACTGAACGTCTATTATATCCCGACCGATCCGAACATGACCAGCGATGACATCGAACAGTCGTATCTGGATATCGTGAAAGATGTGCGCAATCAGGTGACGATCCCCGTTGCCGTGAAACTGTCGCCGTTCTTCACATCGCTCTCCAATGTTGCACAGCGTCTTGATAAGATCGGCGTGAACGGACTGGTGCTGTTCAACCGCTTCTACCAGCCGGACATCAATCTCGATACACTGAGCGTTGAACCGGGCGTGGTGCTGAGCTCCTCCAACTCCATCCGTCTGCCGCTCCGCTGGATCGGCATCCTTCATGATAAAGTGAAGGCGGACCTTGCCGCGACCACCGGAGTCCACACGGGCGAAGATGTGATCAAACTGGTGATGGCCGGCGCCGATGTTACGATGATGTGCTCCGCTCTGCTGCGTCACGGACCGAGAAAGATCCGTGAAGTACTGACCGAAGTACAGCAATGGATGGTGGAACACGAATACACATCCATGAACGACATGCGCGGAAGCATGAGCCACAAGAATGTCGCGGATCCGTCCTCGTTCGAGCGCGCAAATTATATGAAAGCATTACAAACATACATGTGAGGGTAATATGTCAATCTTCTTCAGCAGACAGTGCGAGTACGCTTTACAATCGATCATCTATCTTGCCCAAAAGAAACAGGGCGAGATGACGACCATCAAGGAGATCTCGTCACATCTGAACATCCCGTTCCATTTCCTCGGAAAGATCTTCCAGAAGCTTTCCCATAAAGGACTGCTTCATTCCATGAAAGGTGTTTCCGGCGGATTCTGGCTGGCAAAACCTGCGGAAGAGATCGTTCTGATGGATATCGTCGTCGCCATCGACGGCAGCGACATCATGAATCTCTGCGTGCTCGGCTACACCGCCTGCGATGCGAACGCACCGTGCGCGATGCATAACGAATGGAAATCGACCAAAGAAGGATTCTTCGCAGCATTGAGCAAGAAGAACATTCTGGACGTAGCGAAAGAGATCAAAAAGGAAGGCTACAAAGCGTAATACTGTATGAACAACAGCGTAGAGACGGATAATTGTCCGTCTCTACGGTTTATACAACAACATTGCCGCAGGAAATGTGCGGAAAGACAGAGTTTAGCTGCATCAAGTACAGGTCAATGGTATGAATCCTCCCCCCGCGTCAGTTGAGTTACCGTCAGATAATCGGACAAATCACTCCGCTAATAATTCTGTTAAACGGACCGTCAAAAAGATCCTTCCCGATCAGCGCCGCCGAAAGTATACAGCGGATGCCTCGCTTCCGTTTCTCACACGAACAATCGAACGGCTGAAGAACGATTCACAGTACTTCCGGTCAAGCGTACAGGCCGCGTTCGTGCTTCTCTGCATTTGGATCGGCATCGAATTCCACTTCTTCATGAAATGGGGAATGTCCGGCGGCACCGAACGATATTTCGAACGTCCTCCGGGTGTGGAAGGATTCCTCCCCATCAGTGCATTGATGGGAATGCTGCACTGGCTTTACACCGGCACACTCAACACCATTCATCCTGCCGGGACG
Organism: Chitinophaga pinensis; assembly: GCA_943369855.1. Lineage (GTDB taxonomy): Bacteria > Bacteroidota > Ignavibacteria > UBA10030 > UBA8401 > UBA8401. Next base: position 3,052 of record CALROS020000028.1, read on the forward strand.
ATCATTCTCGTAAGCTTCATCGCTATCGGACTGATGATGAAGAAAGCGTTCTGCAGCTGGATGTGTCCCGTCGGCACGCTGAGCGAATCACTCTGGATGCTCGGACAAAAAATATTCAAAAAGAATTTCACCGTATGGCGCTGGCTGGATTATCCGCTCCGCTCCATGAAATATCTTCTGCTCTTCTTCTTTGTCTTTTCGATCGCCTCAATGTCCGTGATGGACCTAGAGACATTCATCAACAGTCCCTACAACAAGACCGCGGACATCAAGATGTATCTCTTCTTTGCGGAGATCACACCGTTCGCGCTCTATTCGATCCTCGGACTGATGGTCGCTTCGGTCTTCATCAAGAATTTCTGGTGCCGATTCCTCTGTCCCTACGGCGCGCTGCTCGGACTGAGCGGCATGCTCGCACCGTTCCGCATCACGCGCATCAAAGAGAGCTGCGTCGATTGCGAACTCTGCACGAAGGTCTGTCCTTCGAACATCAAGGTGCATCAACTAGGACAAGCCCGCCTGAACGACGCAGTCGGGCAGGTATGGAGCGATGAATGCACCAGCTGCATGCGCTGTGTTGAGGAATGTCCTGTCAAAGAAACGCTCGTCCTTCGCACGAACAAAAGATCGGCAACTGTTGCGCCATGGGTCTTCGGCGTTCTCGTCGTCGGCACCTTCATCGCCGTGACGGGATTGGGAATGCTGACCGGACATTGGCATAATTCCATCGGCAAAGATGAATATCAATTCCGATTTCAGAACCTCGATTCGCCGCTTTATAATCATGCGCGGGGCGCGGTTCCGCAGTATGGGCCGAATGATTGACAGGGGGATTTAATTTGCGGTTCATCCGCACAACCGGGAGTCAATATGAAGGACAAACTTACGCTCGTCGTTCTGCGGACAACGCTGATCTATGCGCTGTTCGGCGGACTGTGGATCCTTATCTCCGACAGCCTGGTCTCTGCGCTGTTCTCCGATAAAGATGTTATCCGCGAGATCTCGATCTATAAAGGGTGGGCATTCGTCGGAACAACAGCGGTACTGCTCTACTATGTCCTGCGCGCACAGCTGCACCGCTGGAATATCGAACAGAAGCGCCGTCAGTTCGTAGAGCAGGAGTTGATGGACCGTGAGCGGCAATACCGGCTGATCACCGAGAATGTCTCCGACGTCATCTGGGTGCTGGACCTTGAAACATCCCGGTTTCTCTACGTCAGTCCCGCCGTAGAGAAACTCCGCGGATATACAGCGGGCGAGGTGGTGGAACAGTCGATGAGCGAAGCCCTCTCTCCTTCCTCAACAGCATATCTCTCCTCGGTCATATCCGCACGTCTTGAAGATTTCATGCAGGGAAAGAATTTGACCTATTCCGATGAGATCGAACAGCCGCATAAGGACGGACGGATCATCCTCACGGAAACCGCTACCAAATTCGTCCGGAATACCGATACCGGACATATCGAAGTGTACGGTACGTCCCGGGATATCACCGACCGAAAACTGATGGAGGATGCCCTGCGCAAGAGTGAGGAGCGCTTCCGTACCGCTTTCGATACGATGCTCGAAGGAACACAGATCCTCGGACATGACTGGCGCTATCTCTACCTGAACAGATCAGCGGAACGGCATAACCGAAGACCGAATTCGGAACTGCTCGGCAGACGATATATGGACTGCTGGCCCGGCATTGAGTCAACGGAGATCTTCGCGAAGATCAAACACTGCTTGGACGATCGCACCGTCATTCAGACCGTGAATAAGTTCGTCTATCCGGACGGCGTGGTTGGATGGTTCAATCTCGGCATTCAGCCCGTCGCAGAAGGGGTGCTGATCCTTTCCGATGATATCACGGAACAGATGAGGACCGAAGAAGCCCTGCAGCTGAGCGAATCCAAATTCCGGTCGTACATTGAACACGCACCACTGGGTGTGATGATCGTCGATAAGAACGGGATCTTTACGGAGACAAATCCGGCCGCCGATGATATGCTTGGATATGAACAGTGGTCGTTGACCGGTATGTCGTTCACGGATATCCTCGCACCGGAGTCCCGTGAGACCGGACTCAGGAACTTCGGACGGCTGGCGGCGGAAGGGACCTCTACGGATGAATACCGCGTGATGAGAAAGGACGGCGCGACGATCTGGATATCGGTGGAAGCAGTGAAATTGAGCGAGGAGCGATTCATTGGATTCTGTCAGGACATCACCGAACGCAAACGGTATGATCTGGAACTTCAAAAACTTCAAATGGCGGTCGAACAGAGTCCGGTGACCATCCTGGTAACGGATACGGAAGGCATCATCGAATACGTCAATCCGGTCTTTACCGAGACATCCGGATACACCGCCGGCGAGGTCATCGGAAAGAATGTGAACATGCTCAGAGCTTCGTCCTCTCCCGTCGACGGGTTCAGGAAGATGTGGGAAACGATCGGGCAAGGGAATACGTGGAAAGGGGAATTCGAGAACCGGAAGAAGAACGGTGAGATCTACTGGGAACAAGCGGTCATCTCCCCCATCAAGAACGAGAAGGATGTCATCACCCACTTCATCTCTGTAAAAGAGGATATCACGCAGAAGAAGCGATCGGAACAGATGCTCGGCGAACAGTCCGTTCTTCTGAAACAACTGTTCGACGGGTCACCGACCGCGACCGTTCTGCTCGATGCCGGCCGCAGCATTGTGAATGCCAACGATGCGTTCCTTTCGCTGTACGGATACCGCCGGGAAGAGATCATCGGGAAACAGATCATTTCCATGATCGTGCCGGAGGAACAATGGGAGGAATCCCTGAGACTTGACAACGAATTGATCGAAGGACGCGATCTGCATCTCTTCGAATCGGTCCGCCGGAATAAAGAAGGAAAGGAGATCAATGTGCTGATCTCCGGTCTCGCCGTACGTCTCAACGATTCCGCGGTCAATTATTATTTCATGTATCTTGATATCTCCCAGCAAAAGATCCTGCAGAAACAGCTGATCCAGTCCCAGAAGATGGAAGGGATCGGCACACTGGCAGCGGGGATCGCGCACGACTTCAACAATATCCTCGGTATCATCATGGGCTATGCCGCATTGATCGAATCCCACAAGGATAATCATGAAAAGTTCGCGTCGATCATCGACACCATGACGAAGTCCTGCATGCGCGGTGCAGCACTCGTGAAACAGCTGCTGACCTTCGCGCGGAAGACATCGGTCAATTTTACCTCCGTCAGCATCAATGAATCGATCATCGATCTCTCCAAACTGCTCACGGAAACATTCCCGAAATCGATCACCATCTCCGTAAATCTGCCCGGGGAACTCCCTCCCATCAATGCCGACGCAACACAGATGCACCAGGTACTGCTTAATCTCTGTGTGAACGCCAGGGACGCCATGCCCAAAGGGGGAACACTGACCATTTCCACCGAACTGATCGATGCGGATGCTGTCGGCCGACCGATGCGGCAGAGCAACACAGCGCAGTATATCAAATTGTGCATCCGGGATACCGGACACGGCATCCCTTCGGAGATCCGCGACCGGATCTTTGAACCGTTCTTCACCACGAAAGAGATCGGTAAAGGGACAGGACTCGGCTTGTCGGTGGTATTCGGGATCATGGAGAGTCACGACGGTGCGATCTTTGTCGACAGCGAACCGGGTGCAGGCACCGTTTTCTCGATCTTCCTTCCGGTGCCGGATTCTGCTGAGACGGTCGTTCAGCATCCGAAAGAGATCGCCCATGACCGGCTCCGCGGACTGGAGACCATCCTTCTTGTTGAGGATGAACCGATGATGATGGACCTGAATTTCGCGTTCATGAATGCCAACGGATACCGTGTTCTGACCGCAAACGACGGAAGCAAAGCACTCGCACTCTTTACCGACCATGCCGACACCATCTCGGCGGTCTTTACGGATTACGGACTGCCGGGGATCGACGGATTGGAACTCTCCAAACATATCCTTGCACTTCGGCCGGATATGAACATCGTCATGGCGAGCGGATATCTTGAACCGCACATCTATCAGGAGATCTACAGGATCAAGAATATCCGGTTCGTCACAAAGCCGTACAGATCTTCCGAGATCCTGAACACCATCCGTACGATGATCGACAAAAAGAAGCATTGATCACGGCGGATACGGAAGTGCATCCTCCCGGACCTGCGGAATAACATTCTCCCCAAGCGCAGGCCGGGGAGGAATATTATTGTTACTGCTCCATCACATCAACCATAACAACGAAGAACACTATTCAATGAAACATATCATTCTCTTATTCATCATTCCTCTGTTCGCTTTTCCGCAGGAGACACTCCTGCGCTGGAACGGCGAATGGCGCATCCGCACCGAAGCGGACGGACGCGATTTCAATCTGAAGACCGCACCGAATCTTTACACGCTCTCCCGCATCCGTCTCGGTGCGGAGATCCAGCCGGTGCAGAATGTCTCCATCACACTCATTATGCAGGACTCGCGCCGTTTCGGCGAGGAACCGACCACTACCACGAACAACAAGAATCTGGACCTGTATGAAGGATATGCGAAACTCGATTCGTTTCTTCTTCCTCAGCTCTCCGTGAAAGCCGGCCGCTTTGCCATCTCCTGCGGAAGCGACCGCATTCTCGGCAGACTGAACTGGAACAATATCGGCCGGGCATTCGACGGTCTGCTCGTCCATTACGGAATGAAGGATGGACTGCTCGATCTGTTCGCCGTGAATATCTCCGATATCAATACGCTTCCCGATCCCGTTAACGTCACCAACACCGCATTCAAAAGGGATGAAGGGACCATGATGCTCGGCGGATATTATCTTCAGCCGTTCGGTAAAGAACTCACCGTGAACATCTACGCTTTGGAAGAACGGAATAAGAACACGTTAACTCTCGGTAACCCCAATCTGCTCCGCACCACCTCCGGTATCCATTTAAAAGGTACCATAGAAGAATTACTGTATGAAACGGATGCCGCGTATCAGTTCGGCAGCGTTAACGGGACAACTATTTCCGCATGGATGGCAGCGTTTTCACTCGGACAGAATTTGACCGGTTCACCGTTCACCTCCGTATCACTCAATACAGACATCATCAGCGGAACGGACCCGTCATCTACCACAGTGAATACGTTCGTCCCGCCGTATGCCACAGGACATAAATTCTTCGGAATGATGGACTATTTCATCAATTTTCCCGTGCAGACATACAACCGCGGTATCATGGATTTTTATCTGCGCGGAACGCTCGTTCCGCTGGAGAACACCGTTACCACAGTTTCGCTCCATCATTTCGTCACCCAGAAGAAATTCTCCGCGAACGAGAGCATTCAGGACTTCGGACAAGAGCTGGATTTTGTCACACAATACAAGTATAACAGAAGTGTCTCATTCGACTGGGGACTTGCGGCGTTCCTGCCGGCCAAGCTCATGCGCGGTTCATTCTTTGCGAATGATGTGGCATACTGGTCATATCTTACTGCACTGGTAAGTTTTTAAGGGTTGGGATTTTAGAAGAGAAGAGCGTAGTGAGGGATTTCAAGATTACAAGATTATTTGATTTCAATATTGAATAATGCTGGATACTTTAAGCGGTTTTAAATATCCCTCTGTCACCCCCGAATGTTCTTGTCGGGGGTCCATTATAGTGGATTCCCGCCGGAAGCATGTCCCAAAGGGATCCCCTTGGGACGGGAATGACACTCCTTACTTGTCGCAATTTGGTTTTGAGATGGCTCTAGATACTGGATGCAATAAATACTGCACCATCACAGATTTTCAATATTGTTTTAAAATAAGGAGCGCGGATGATGAGTCCGCGCTTTGCTTTTTCTGTACGAAGAGATGGTTCACTTCCAATAGGCGAGGATGAGTGCGGCGGTCAGCAGGGTGATGAAATAATATCCGCCGTTGATGCCGATCAGCTTCCAGGAACGTCCTTCCCATGTTTTTGAACTGATGAGCAGCGGTACATATAGACCTAACCAAAGAAAGAATGCACTGTTCGCCGCATTCATCAACGGCGGTACATCTTTTGCGCCCGGAATGAACTGCCACCCTGCCATGGTCCACGCCAACACCCATGCCAGGAACAAGTTCCCGAGCAATGAAAGAGAAAGGGCCTTTGCCATGAACTTTCCGTCCGGCTTCACGCTCGTATCGAGCTTCAGTTCCCGCGCCCACGCCTGACCGAACAGCGGCGTATACCAGATAGCTCCAACGACAAAGTTAGCGAATGCTGCTGCGAAGACGGCAGAGGTATTTACGGTGAATTCCATGATGAACTCCTATGATGATTTGTGAAATGTTTGGGGTTCGTATTGAAAAATATACAAAGCGGAGCTTTGACAATCCTTGTTGGTATTATTTTTTTGGTAAAAGTGAATCAGGGTGCCGTCCCAGAGATCACGCTGTTAATACTACCGGACCCGAATGAGTGATGAGCACTGTATGCTCAAAATGCGCGGTCAACGTCCCCCTCGAAGCAACGATGGACCAGTCATCCCGGGTAGTGCGGATCGCTGATCGTTTGCTGGTGATCATCGGCTCTATGGCGATAACGAGACCTTCGGTAAGCCTCATGCGTTGGCGCGGTTCATAATAGTTATAGACCGAAGGTTCTTCGTGGATCGCCCTGCCTACTCCGTGACCAGCAAGTTCCCGTGTAACAAAGAATCCGTCGGCAGTTGTGCTGCGTTCAATAGCCC
>CALROS020000029.1:0-9681 GCA_943369855.1 Chitinophaga pinensis
TGCATAGTAGATTGAATCATTCAATCAACACGATCAATATCAAAGGGCCGAACCATGAAAAGAATACTGTTGTGTGTCGCTGTATGTTCTGCATTGATGAATGCCAAGATCCTGAAAATTCCTGCGGAGTATCCCTCGATCCAATCCGCCATCTATGCTTCGGTAAATGGCGACACCGTTGTCGTTTCCCCCGGAACGTATTTCGAGAAGATCAATTATCACGGGAAGAATATCGTCGTTACTTCCCGTTTTTATGAAACGCATGATATTACATTCATCTATTCCACGGTCATCAACGGCAGCAAACCTGCAAGTCAGGACTCCGCCAGTGTCGTCCGTTTCATCTCCCATGAGGATTCTTCAGCGGTGATCCAGGGATTTACGATCACCGGCGGAAAGGGGACCGCGTGGCCCGATGAACATTCCGCGGGGACTTTCATCGAAGGGGGCGGTATCATCGCCGCGCTTGCCTCGCCGCGTATCCAATTCAATCTGATCATCAACAACGAGGCAATAGGAGCACGGAGCGGTATCACCAGCGCCGGCGGCGGCGGGATCAGAGCGGGGGACGGAAATCCGACCATCGCAAACAACGTGATCATGTTCAACCGGGGAAAATACGGAGCGGGAGTTGTCGCAAACTATTCCGGACTTATCCTGAGGAATAATATCATTGCGGGGAACACCGGCGGTGCCGATTTCGGAGGGGGCGGCGTGTGGCTGAACGGTTCCGCAGCGAAACCGAAATATCTTGAGAACAATACCATCGTCGGTAACCGGTCATTGCTGGACGGCGGGGGCATCTTGTTCTATGATGGAACTGCGGCATCGGTGCTTCGCAATAACATCGTCTGGGGAAACAGTGCTGTCACGTTCCCGCAGATCTCATTCAACGGTGCTGCGATGAACGGCGGATACAATTCCGTGCAGGGAACTGCGCTCGGCGGGACGAATCTTACCGCTGCACCGTCGTTGCGTGATTCGATGTTGTATCTTTCCGCTGCCTCACTTCTGATCGATGCGGGCGATACGTCATCATTCTATAATGATATGAACAACTCAGGGACTGCACTCTTCCCATCGCTTGGAACGAAACGGAATGATATTGGAGCATACGGCGGACCGACCGCATCATTTCTTCCGATGGTAGCCATGCCACACGCAATACCATCGCTGACGCAGATCGGTTACGGTAAGATCCGTCCGGACTCAACAGTTTCTGCATCTGTGGTGCTGTATAACGGTGGGAGCGTTCCGCTCCGAATAGACAGCATCCGCTTTGCATCCAATACACAGAAAAATCTGACGGTCACAAGATCTGCTCCGTTCACTATCAGCAGCATCTCTGTGGACAGCGTCATTGTACAATGGCATCCGACACTTCCTCAAGTGCTGAATGATACAGTGCTGATCTATCATAATGATACGGCTATAGCCCGTCCACTGCAGATCGTGCTCAGCGGAAAAGCATTCGCCATCGAGAAGGCGCTTGCCAGTGTGATGTATTCGGGCTCCGGTTTAACCGATTCTGCAAAGCTCTATGCTGTCGACACAGCAAAATCGCTCAGCACCTTGCTGGGAAAAACCGGATTCTCACAACTTGTCAGTATGAGAGTCGATCCGAAATCACAGGAACTTGTCGCCCTTGTCAATCAGACCGCACCTCAACTCGTCCGGCTCAGCAGCACCAATGCTGAATCGTTCGTTCTTCCCGCACTCGCACTCTCCAATCCGAAAGGAATGGTCTTCCGTCCCGACGGCTCATTGTTGATCGGAACATTCAGCGGGGCATTCTTTTCGGTGAATATGAATACCGGTACCGCTGTCGCCGCCGGTTCGAATGGACTGCGTGTCTCAGGACTTGCGTACAATCCTGTGAACGGATCGCTCTGGATGTCCGTCCGTCCGACTTCATCCGGGAAAGATAATATCTATAAACTGAATCCCTCAACACTCGCCGCAACACTCGTCGGAGCAACAGGATTCGGCGTCTCCGTGAAAGACATTACGTTCGATGCACAGGGGAGACTGTTCGGTGTGATGGATACGGTCGGTTCGCAAAGTTATCTCATTCAGATAGATACGGCAACGGCGAAGGGGAAAGTGATCGGCGGACTCGGAGTGAAAGGGATCGAGACCATCGACTTACGTTCATATTTCGTAACCTCTGTAGCGGTAACGAAGAATGCTGCGCCGATGGAATTTTCTCTCGCCCAAAATTATCCGAATCCTTTCAATCCATCAACAACATTGGGTTTTACGATTCCGGTCTCAGGGCTCACAACACTTAGGATCTTTGATGCACTCGGCAGGGAGGTCTCAACGCTGGTGAATGAGCATCTCGAAGCCGGGGTCTACTATCAGCGCACATTCGATGCTTCGCATCTTGCAAGCGGCGTCTATTTCGCGAGGCTGACGAACGGAGGAGCTTCGCAAATGAAAAAAATGTCATTGATAAAATAGAAAATCGGATAGACCCGCGCACCATGCCGGAGCTGTTGATGAAATAATGTAAACGAACAATCCCCGTCATTCTTTTTGTCGGGGTTGCTCATTAAATAATGTGAAAGGATTGGTCATGAAGTATCTCTTACTGTTATTTGTTTCCAGTGCTTTTGCGTTCGCACAGAATGCCGATCCTGCCGGACAAGTGGCTGACGCAGAACGCGCATTTTCCGCTGCATCCGAGAAGTTCGGTATACGGCAGTCGTTCCTGCAATTCCTGTCGGATGACTGTGTGATGTTCAATCCCGGTCCGGTGAACGGTAAGGAATTATATCGGAATCGTCCTGAGAACTCGGCATACCTTACATGGTATCCGTCCTTTGTCGAGGTCAGTTCCTCCGGCGAACTCGGAATATCGACCGGACCGTGGGAATACCGGCGCTCCAGGAATGATACTGATGTTTCGTACGGACATTTCTTTTCCGTGTGGAAGAAACAGAATAATGGAGAGTGGAAGGTTCTCGTTGACAACGGAATTCGATATCCGCAATCCGAAAAACGTTCCGAAAAAGAGATCTGCAGGACGATGACTTCCGAAAAGAGATCGGTGAACAAACAAGCTGGTCCCAAAATACTTAAGGACTTGGAGCGTTCCTTCTCCACAATGTCAGCAGCGTCAGGAGCACTGAGAACGTACGAGAAGTATTCGGCAGAAAATATCCGGCTGTATCGTAAGGACCGATTCCCGACGTCAACCAAGGAGAGTGCGCTAGCACTGCTCCAGCATGAAACGATGCAACGCATATTTACACCGGTGGATGCAGTAATATCATCCGCAGGTGATTATGGATATGTATACGGATACGCCGTCGGTCAGAAGAATGACTCAAGTGCGTACATTCGTGTGTGGAGAAAAGACAAAGAATGGAAAATAGCGGTCGATCTTCGTGAAGAATTTCCCAAATAATCGTTCGGCGATGATTCACGCAGCATGACATTCAGTGCGCCGCTCTGTTTTTATCCGCGCTGCAGTAATACCATCATCTCGATCTCATTCGTCCCCGGGAACATATCGAACGGCACCGCTTTCACGGGAAGATATCCGCTCTGTTTCCACCGCTGCAGTTCTTTGCCGATAATGTCCGCATTGCAGAAGATGTGGACGATCTTTTCGGGCGCCTGTTCCGCAAGATATTCGATCACGTCCTCCGATGTTCCATTTCGCGGCGGATCGATCAGAAATTTCAATCCTTTTCCGGCACTGTCCCGCAGCTGTGTATGAAGTTTTTCGCCGAAGAACCGGGGAAGTGTCTCTGCGGAGATGTCCGCTGCCTGGAAGCGGATGTTGTTCATCTTGTTCCTCCGTGCGTTATCAACGGCATCATTAATGGAACTTCGTGAAAGTTCAATACCCGTCACCGAACGGACCTCTGCCGCCATAGCGATAGAAAAGAGTCCATATCCGCAATACAGATCGTACAAAATGTCCTGTTTCTTCACTTCCAGCATTTCTTTCGCAGTGCCGACAAACGATTCCAGGATGGAATGATTCGTCTGCGAAAAGGAGAGGGGTGAATAAAGATACTTATTGTTCCCGAGTTTGTGGAACAACGAATCATTTCCGTAGATCTTCGTCAGCGGCTTGGGATTCGACTGCGCCCCCTTTCGAGGAGTGCCGGATAAGTAATACTTGGAGCGCTCTTCATCCACGAACACATATACACCCGCGACATTCTTCGCTTTGAATGTGAGGGACTTCGACAGCGCGTTCACTTCGCGTCTGTTTGCCGAGGAAAAGTGATTCATATTCAGGATCACGATCGCTTCGCGGTCATCGCCCTTCACGATCACATAGTTGAATTCTTTTACCAGATTGGACTGTTCTTTGCGCTGCAGCATATCCTGAATGACGGAGTAGATATGCGCATGCGAGGTCGGCTCGATCGCACAATCCACAATATCCATCGGATAACTTCTCGCCGAATCATCATCCACTCCGATCAGTCCAAGAAAGAACCTTTTCCCCACGATGAACGCTTTCCGTTTGCTTACCGTCCGGTATCGTCTGCCGAGCGGGGAAGTGACCAGTTGTTCACAGGAAATGCCGGTCCCCAGGGAGTTCCAGAATTCGTTGACCGCAGATTGCTTCGTCTTCAGTTCAGTTTCATAGTCTATTTTGGAAGAAAAACAGAGCGAACAGCGCTGCTCGTTCGTTGTCTGGCATTCACCGTTATTCAAATGTCTGGCAGGGTGAGTGGATGCGGCTTTGGTCAGCAGTTCTGAGAGTGAGGTCAAAAGATTCTTTCGGTATGGAATGTTCTATAATAGATGATTCTGTTTTTAACTTACGCCAATTGTTCTTACATTTCAATGAGAATATGAAATTTTATCGAAAAATCAAGAAACAGATCAATCCTGAGAATCTCGCCGAAACGGTGAAGGAGAACAAACGCGCGACATTGATCGTTCTCGGTGCGTTCGTACTGTTCCTATATGTGATGTTCAACAGCAACGGTATTGTGGCACGGGTGCACCTTGAGATGCAAAAGAAAGAGGCGCTGGAACGGATCCGTGTTGCAGAAGAGGAACAACAGAAGCTCAAGGACCAGTCCAAAGCACTGGACGGTGACGCGAAAGCAGTGGAAAAGGTCGCCCGTGAAAAATACGGGATGATCCGCGAGAATGAAAAAGTGTATAAAGTGGCGCCGAAGAAATAGTAACAATTATATATTGCAAAATTACAAGATTACAATATTGAAATGTGGTAATCCTGCAATCTTGCAATCTTGTAATTCATCAATCTTGAAATGATTTTATTTTTGCCATAATTGAATTCTAACGAAAAAAATACTCCCCTCGCTGAACGGGTCCGGCCGCACACACTGGACCAGTACGTCGGTCAGCGGCATCTGCTCGGCGAAGGGAAACCGCTCCGTCAGATGGTGGAGAAGGATGAGCTCCGGTCATTCATATTGTGGGGACCACCGGGAGTCGGGAAGACGACACTGGCGAGGATCATTGCACAGCAGACGAAGTCCGAATTCTTTGCACTGAACGCGGTCTCGTCCGGAGTGAAAGATGTGCGTGAAGTGATCGCACAGGCGGAGGAGTTCCAACGCTCATTCCGCAAGACGATCCTCTTCATCGATGAGATACACCGCTTCAATAAATCGCAGCAGGATGCTCTACTGCATTCTGTGGAAAAAGGGACCATCACGCTCATCGGAGCAACAACGGAGAACCCTTCGTTCGAGGTCATCTCACCGCTGCTGTCGCGGATGAGAGTATTCGTCCTTGAACCGCTCGGTCAGGCAGAACTGGAAACGATCCTCACCCAGGCGCTGGAATCGGATGAGATCATCACAACAAAGAGTGTCGCCATCGAGGAGAAAGAGTATTTCTTCCTCTTGTCCGGCGGCGATGCGCGAAAGCTTCTGAACGGACTCGAGATCGCATTCCAGATCTCCGATGCCGATGCTAACGGAGTTCACACACTGTCGCGTGATGTACTCGAAGAAGCGTTTCAGAGAAAATATTCCCTGTACGATAAAAAAGGGGAAGCGCATTACGACATCATATCGGCGTTCATCAAAAGTATGCGGGGAAGCGATCCTGATGCGGCTGTCTACTGGCTGGCACGGATGCTTGAAGGAGGCGAGGACCCGAAATTCATCGCGCGAAGGATGATCATCCTCGCGTCGGAGGATATCGGAAATGCTGATCCCGCAGCACTGATGCTGGCGGTGGATTCATTCACAGCAGTGGATTATGTCGGAATGCCGGAAGCTCGGATCATCCTTTCGAATGTTGCCACCTATCTGGCAAGTGCGCCGAAGAGCAATGCATCCTACAAAGCGATCGATGCGGCAATGAGCGATGTCCGCCGTCTGCCGAATCTGCCGGTGCCGCTCCATCTGCGCAACGCGCCGACAAAGCTGATGAAGGATCTCAACTACGGGAAAGAATATCACTACGCGCATGATCACGACAATAATTTTGTCGATCAGCAGTATCTTCCGGACCAGCTGAAGACGAAACGGTATTATGAGCCGACGGAGAACGGACGGGAGAAACAGATCAAAGAACGGCTCGATTTTCTGTGGAGTAAGAAACTGAATAAGAAATGAACTAAACACGCGATCGGTCCTGTGATTCATCGCTTGGTAGCTGGAATTTGCATCGGGTTGGAATTGTCAATTCATCATTCATTTGAGGGGGCATTATGGACACACAATCGATCATCGATCAATTGAAGGAACAATGCACCATCGTCGTCTTCGGAGATTCCATCTCTCGCGGTGTGATCTACGATGAGGAGAAGAAACGGCACTCATTGCTGCTGGAGAGTTTCAGTAATCTTGTGAAGACGCACCTGTCCGGTGTTGTCTATAATGCGGCAAAATTCGGCAGCACCATTGTTGAAGGACTGCAGCGGCTGCAGAGCGATGTGCTGAAACGGAATCCTAATGTCGTGCTGATCGAGTTCGGCGGCAACGACTGCGATTTCAAATGGGATGAGATCGCGGACAATCCCGGCGGAGAATTCCATCCGAATACCGAATGCAATACATTCTATGAATTGCTCACTGGATTAGTGGAGAAACTCGGGACAATGAATATTATTCCTGTCCTCGTTTCGCTCCCGCCGCTCGATCCGGAGAAATATTTCAGCTGGGTGAGTCACAACAGCGATCAGGCGAAGGAGAACATCCTGAAGTACATCGGCAATGTTTCCCGCATCTATTCATGGCACGAACGGTACAATGCCGCGATCCTGCGTGTTGCCGAAGAGACAAAGACGCGGCTGATCGATATCCGTTCGGCATTCCTTCAGACGGAGGATTACACAAAACTGATCTGCATCGACGGTATCCATCCGAATAAGGACGGGCACCAGCTGATCGCCGAAAAGATCCTGCTCTATATCAAGACCAATTACAATTTCTTATTATCACAACCGCAGACCACTGCATTATAACATTCTTCTATGGCCCAACAATTTGCGATCGGTGTCGACCTTGGCGGCACAACAGTAAAGACCGGACTGGTCAACAGCGATGGAACGATCATTGCGCAATCAAAACTCCCTACACTCGCGGAAGAGAATCCCAAAGCAGTGGTCGGACAGATCATCAAGTCCATTCAGGAAGTTCTTCCTCATGCCGGCGGACAGACCATCTCAGGTATCGGAATCGGTTCTCCCGGACTCATTCAGAATCCGGGCGGAATTGTGAAGAGTCCGCCGAATATGAAGGATTGGGATGTTGTTCCGCTCGCCGATGAGATCTCGAAGGTCTTCAACGTGAAGGTTGAAGTGGATAACGATGCGAATGTTGCCGCAATCGCCGAAGCGAGATTCGGTGCCGGAAGACAGTATTCCGATTTCCTGTTTATTGTTTGGGGAACAGGCGTCGGCGGCGGTATCATCATGAACAACCAGATCTACCGCGGGCTCACCGGCGGCGCTGGAGAGGTCGGTCATATCTCCATCGATTATAACGGACTCCTCTGTAATTGCGGCACAAAAGGATGCGTCGAAGCGTATGTCGGTCAGAAACATCTCTCTAAACGGACGATCGAAAAACTGAAGTCGAATCCCTCATCCAAGATCCTTGAACTTGTCGGCGGTGATGTGGAAAAGATCGCTCCGGTGCACATCTCTCAGGCTGCGGAAGCAGGTGATGCGTTGGCAAATGACATCCTTGTTGAAGCCGGAACACTCATGGGTGTGATGATCGGCGGTGTAATGAGCACTCTGGATTTCCGCGTGACAGTGATCGGCGGCGGTGTCTCTGCTGTCGGCAATTTTGTCTATGATGCGATCCATCAGTCCGTGCTGAGGAATGTCCAAAAACCGCTCCGCGAGGACATTAAGATCGTCCGCGCCCAGCTCGGGAATGATGCCGGTATCTTCGGCGCAGCGGGAATGGTGTTATAAGGATAATGATGGGCTCACACACGTGCAGAAGACACGAAGGACGATGAAACGGAATATCCATACTGCCTCAGCTTTTCGCTCTTCGTCAATTGCAGTGATCGTACTGTTCCTATGCTGTGCCGCTGAGTTCTCCGCGGCGCAGAGCAAGGACACACTCTCCGTACCAAATGATTCCACGCTCGCGGTTTCGGATTCCGTCAAAACCGATCCGGGCGGGATCGATTCCGTCGTTACATACTCCGCTGCCGATTCCATTCTCTTTACCTTCGACAATAAGCAGATGAAGATCTTCGGGAAAGGTGATGTCCGTTTCAAGGACCTCTCGCTGAAATCCGAACGCATCAACGTCAACTGGAATACGAACGATCTTGAATCATTCGGCGTGCTCGATTCCGCCAAAGCATCGAAGACAGATTCTCTGAAAGAGCGGTATACCGGAACTCCTGTAATGATCGAAGGGGCGGATAAATACCAGGGATGGAAGATCGCCTACAATTTCAAATCGCAAAAAGGCCGCGTCACCCTCGGCGATACCGAAGAGGACCAGGGATACTATCAGGGACAGCAGATCAAAAAAGTGGACAAGAATATGATGTTCATTTCGAACGGATATTATTCCACCTGCGAATATGGTCATCCGCATTTCTATTTCTTCAGTCCCTCCATGCGCGTGACCGTTCGTGATAAGATCGTCGCCCGTCCTATCTATCTTTATATAGCGGATGTTCCCATCTTCGCGCTTCCGTTCGGTGTCTTCCCGAGTCAGGGCGGCCGCCGTTCGGGCATCATCGCGCCGACTTTCGTCGATCAAGGGTCGCGCGGATCCGGTCTCGAACATTTCGGATATTATTTCGCGATCAACGATTATGTCGATGCTGCTGTCACCGGAACCTGGCTTACCGGCGGAACATGGCGCGCGAGTCCGAATATCCGGTACACCAAACGGTACGATTTTTCCGGGTCACTTTCCGGTTACTATCAGCACACGATCGAGAATGAATCAAGGGATCCTCAGTATGTAGACATGGCGGATTATTACGCTAATCTCGTTCATAACCAAACATTCAATCCTACAACGAACATGAGCGTCAATTTCTCGTTCGCAAGTTCTGAAACATTCAAACGAGCGCTTACGAGGACGGATTATCTCAATCAGGAGATCATCTCGAATGCCACGCTGAGCAAAGGGTGGGAAGGGACGAGCAACAGCATGAGCGTGAATATCAGCCGGCGTCAGAATTTGATCAACAGTTCGATCACGAACACGCTTCCTTCGATCTCGTTCAACCACTCTCAAA
>CALROS020000030.1:0-9483 GCA_943369855.1 Chitinophaga pinensis
CGGAAAATAATTTTCCTTCCGTGATAAACGGTTCTATCTGATTCCATGCCGCAACAGCGATATTCTCTGTTGTCGGATTTATCCCTTTGAGGAAGTCTACATCAACATTCAGGTTCTTGTGATCAACGATGCTCAGGAACCGTTCTTCGAGCACCTGTTTCACTTTTTTCAGATCGATCACAAATCCAGTCTTCGGATCCGGTGTTCCGGCGACACACACTTCGATATGATAGTTATGTCCGTGTCCGTTCGGATTCGAACATCCGCCGAAGATCTCGTAATTCTGATCGTCGGTCAATGACGGATCGAACAACCGGTGAGAGGCGCTGAAATGAGCGCGGCGATATACATACACAGTCCCCATTATTCCGCCAATGCTTTCAGAACTTCTTCGGTATGTCCTTCCACTTTTACTTTTGGGAAGATATGCGTGATCGTTCCTTTTCCGTCGATGATGAAAGTCGTCCTGACGACACCCATATATTTCCTGCCGTACATACTTTTTTCCTGCCACACGCCGTATTTCGTCAGCATAGTCTTACTCTCGTCCGAAAGGATCGGGAAATTCAGGTCGTATTTCGTTGAGAATTTTTCGTGGGACTTCAGCGGATCCGGACTTACTCCCAACACCACTGCTCCTTTTGTCTTGACGGCTGCGATATTGTCGCGGAATGAACATGCTTGCGCCGTGCATCCCGAGGTATCATCTTTCGGATAAAAATAGAGGACGACCTTCTTCCCCTTGAAATCCTTCAGGGAATATTTCTTTCCATCCTGTGCCGTCAAAGAAAAATCGGGAGCTTTCGCTCCCGCTGTGAGTTCTGCCATAATATGCCCTCGAATTAAGCGATCGCTTTTTTTACTTCATCATACGGAGGTTCTACGCCGGGATTCTCTGAGACCCAAGCATAGGTGACTGTTCCGGTTGCATCAATGACATATGCTGCACGGTTCGATGCGGTAAGTCCTACGAGTCCGGCAAAATTATTGACGAGTCCGCAATACTGTGCTGACACATAGCGTGTATAGTCGCTCAGCAGCGGGAACTTCAATGCATTCTTGGCGGCAAATGCATTGTTTGCTGCAGGTGCATCAACACTGATACCGATCACCTGTGCTCCGCCGGAATCGAAATCCGCCATCGTATCTCGGATGGTGCACATTTCTTTTTCGCAGACACCGGTGAACGCACCGGGATAAAAGAAGATCACAACTTTCTTTCCGGCAAAATCGGAAAGTGAAACGGGTTTACGGGTTGCATCAGCAAGTGTGAAACCCGGTGCTTTTTGTCCTACGGTAATAGCCATAGTAATTCTCCTTAATAAAAAGATAATGTCTCTGCGCTTGATAACGCAGGATTTTTGTTGAATGTTCCGTGTGTGATAAAAAAGTAAAGAAATGAAATTGGAGTGTCAATAACTCAAGGGGTGCGGGATGGTAGATCATGCGGAGAGGGAGGGATTCGAACCCTCGATAGCCTTGCGACTATTCCAGTTTTCGAGACTGGCTCTTTCAACCACTCAGACACCTCTCCTTGTGCGGCAGAGAACCGAAGAATGTCCGTCTGCGTTTGTTTGCATATTCACGATCTGCGGAGAGGGTGGGATTCGAACCCACGGTACCCTTACGGGTACACTACCTTTCCAGGGTAGCCAATTCAACCACTCTTGCACCTCTCCAGACGAAATTGCAGTGCAAATATACAAAAATATTTCTGAATTCCAATTGCACTTTTTTTATTGTTCCGATGTTTCTATACTGTATGCGCAACATCTCTCTGCCGCAGTCGTAAACTGAGCAGTAATTTTGACAGTTTTCTCCACTTTTACCATTCTTCATGAAAAAAATACTCTTCATCATTTTATGTTCATCCATCGCGTTCGGTCAGCAGAAAGCGATCGTCAGCGGATTTGTCCGGGACAAGGCGAATAAAGAATCCCTCCCCTATGCCACAGTTGCGATCAAAGAATTGAAGATCGGCACACCGACCAACATCGAAGGATATTACGCGATCCCGAATATACCAGAGGGTGAATTCGAGGTCACCGTAACGCTCTTAGGATATCAAACTAGCACATTCAAGATCGATACACGCGAATCAAAGAAGATCGTTCACGATGTTCTCTTGTCTGACAAAGCTGTGCAGCAGACGGAAGTTGTGATCGAAGCGGAGAAAGCAGAGGAGAAACGTTCGACTCAGACCGGAAGGATCTCGATGCAGGCAAAGGATATCGCTCAGCTTCCCACCTTCGGTGAAGCCGATGTTTTCCGGGCGCTGCAGATGATGCCGGGAGTGAAAGCGACTTCCGAAATATCGAGCGGTTTGAATGTGCGCGGAGGAAGTTCCGATCAAAACCTTATTCTGCTCGACGGGACGGTGGTCTATAATCCCTCACACCTGTTTGGACTCTTCTCTACGTTCAATAATGATGCGATCAAAGATATCGATCTGATGAAAGGCGGGTTCCCGGCAGAATACGGCGGCCGTCTCTCCTCCGTTCTGAATGTGACGAATATCGACGGAGACAGGGTCTCAACGCACGGACAGGCATCGATCAGTATGCTCAGCACTCGTGTGACCGGTGAAGGTCCGATCGGGAACGGTTCCTGGTTCCTTTCCGGTCGGCGGACATATCTTGATCAGATCGTAAAATTAGGAGGACTTGATAAAGGCGATAATGCGCTTCCCCTCTATTATTTTTATGATGCCAATGCAAAACTGAATCAGGATTTCGGCGAGAATGACAAGGTCTCGTTCGTGGGATATTTCGGCGATGATAATCTTACCTACAGTCTCGGGGATAATGAATTATCGTTGAATATGCTTTGGGGAAACAGGACCGGCGGTTTGAAATGGACCCATGTGTTCGATCAGACCCTCTTCTCGGACTTCACTGCGTCGTACAGTCATTACAAAGCGAAGATCGGAGCGGATTTCGGCGGAACGGATATCTCTCAAGAAAACAGTGTCTATGATTACTCTTTGAAAGGTGATGTTGATTTCTTCCTGAGCAATGATCATCTGATAAAACTGGGAGTATGGTGGTCCCAATACGATATCGGATACATTCAGCGCGGCGACGGGAATCCGTACGAGTTCAAAGAACGGCCTGCCCAGATCTCATTCTACGGTCAGGATGAATGGACGATCAACGAACGCTGGAATACACAGCTGGGATTCCGAGTAGAGTATCAGGACCTGACAAAACACATCAGCCTCGGTCCCCGCTTCAATGCGAAGTTCAATGTTGACGAGTACTCATCATTGAAATTTGCCACGGGAATGTATTATCAATTTCTGAATGCTGTCCCTGCAGGCAGCGATAATGGATTCTCACCATTCGATATCTGGGTACCGATCAACGAAAAGATGAATCCAAGTAAATCGGTGGATGCGGTTCTGGGATACGAAACGAAATATTTCGAAGATTATAAGATCTCACTCGAGACATACTATAAGATCTACCGTGAAGTGCTTCTCTTCAAACGTGAACTGCAGCAGACACTGGAAGTTGATAAATTATTCTATGTGGGAAGCGGGCGGTCCTACGGTGTTGAATTGTTCGCTCAAAAACAAGTTGGTGATCTTACGGGGATGATCGGATATACTTTGGCATGGACCCACAGGACCTATCTTGAATTGAATGACGGAAAAGAATTCATGCCGAAATTCGACCGGCGTCATGATCTGACCATTGCAGCGAACTATCAGCTGAACGAATTGTGGAAATTCGGCAGTGTGTTCACATTTGCCACCGGTCAATCGTATACACCGTCATCAGGGATTTGGATCGATAACTCCTCAGGTGCTTCGAACTTCCGAGTTGAACCGGGTCCGCTCTACAGCAAACGGCTCCTTCCGTATCACCGTTGGGATATCAGCATCAACAAGAAGATCACGATGTTCGATCTTGAAGGGAGCTGGTATGTACAGATCTTCAATGTGTACGGTCTCTGGCACAGGAATACCTGGTTCAAGAATTTTGATTACACAAAAAATCCGGTCGAAGTAAAGGACGTAAAACTTCTTCCGATCATCCCGTCATTCGGCGTTGAATTTAAATTTTAATACTATGAGATCATTATATTTTGTTTCCGCTATTGCCCTTCTGATCTTCGCGGGCTGCGAAGAATCAGATTCATCATTTACCTACCAACAACAGGTCGTTGTTACGGGACTCATCGAAGCCGGACGTCAGGTCGATTCGATCCGTCTGGTCTATACGGGAGATCCGGCAACATTCTATGATCCCGCACATTATGCCATAACGAATGCCGTTGTCATCGTATCAGGGATCGATGTTCCGTTCACCGATACTCTTGTTCATGATCCTCTGATGCCTGGACGCTACCATTCCTCCGATTCGACCAGGATCATTCTGCCGACCAAATCATATCGATTATCGGTTCGCACGGTTGACGGAAAGACACTTTCCGCAGAGACCGTAGTGCCTGATACTTTCCGAATAACGTATTCATCGCTTCAAAACAATTCGACAGTGTTCTATAATCCGCTGGCTCCCGTCAATAAATTTGAATGGTCTGCCAGCAGACTTCAAGGGACATATCTTCCGACGATCTCGAGCATGGATGCCAATGCAGCACGGATCCAGCGTTCATTTATCCGTGATACGATATCCGGTCCGCCGCCGGATAAGATCGGATACCGTGTCGGTTTACCGAAGGACCAGACCTCCACCGAGTTACCGTGGATCGTCCTTGGATATTACGGCACGACACGATTCGATGTATATGCAGTGGACAATAATTACAATGAATTTTTGAATCAATTTGTAGCATCGCAGGGAGGAGAACTTCGGGAGATCCGATATAATGTCCGCGGAGGACTTGGGTTCTTCGGTGCACGGACACAGGCATTCGGCGGTATCAGTGTCTATATAAAGCCGCTTCCTTAAAATACCTCAGAGTATTAAAAGGACAGTCCATTAGACGGCTGTCCTTTTTTTATTTCAGAAGATGAGTATATTTCATTATGAGTGATCCAATCCTTTTCGGACATGATGATGAAACGAACATTGTTGCTGTGAATGCACACATCGACTCACGTGTACGCATCTACAAACGCGCGGGAAACACCATCGAATTCCGTGATGAGGAATTCTTCCCGTTCTTCCATCTATCCGACAAACGCTTCATCGATGGCTTTCCCGGGAAATACTGGATCAAGAAACTCGACGGATCGAATTTCTATCAATATCTTTGTGCCTTCCCTACTGTCCCCGTGTTATGGGATGCGGTCAATCATGTCCTTCGAAAACTGACGAAAGAGTTCAAAACGAATTTTGATTCATATCTGGATACTGAACATATCTTTCTCCGTCCTGACATGAACACGCAGTACTTGATGCAGAGCGGTAAGACACTCTTCAAAGGGTTCCAATTCAGCGAGCTGCATCGGCTTCAGATCGATATCGAAACGTATTCTAAGGATTACCGGTTCAGCCGTGCTGATAAGAAGGATGACCGGATCATTCTGATCGCCGTCTCCGACAATCGGGGATTCGAGACCGTCCTCGGCGGGAAGAGTATCAATGAAAAGAAACTTCTCCAGCAATGTATCTCGCTGATCAACGAGAAGGATCCCGACGTGATCGAAGGATATAACATCTTCAATTTTGATCTGCCCTATATCCTCCGCCGCTGTGAAATGAACGGATTGGAATTCTCCATCGGGCGCGACAATTCCGTCCCTTCCGGTATCCGTTCGAGGACTTCATTTGCCGAGAATTCCGTTGAGTATATGAGTTTTGAAGTGAACGGCCGTCATATCATCGACACGTGGCTGCTGGTGCAGTCCTACGATATGATCAAGCGGAATATGGAGAGTCACGGACTGAAATATGCCGCGAAATATTTCGGCATTGCGTCACCCGAACGGACGTATATCCCCGGCGAGAAGATCTCTTGGTATTGGGACAATGAACCCGAGACACTGAAACTGTATGCGCTCGATGATGTGATCGAGACACGGGGATTGAGCGAAAAACTTTCCGGAAGTACATTCTACCTTGCACAGATGCTTCCGTTCAATTACGGCACAGTTGCAAAACTCGGATCTGCAGCGAAGATCGAATCGATATTCCTGCGGGAATACATCAAGCAGCGGTATTCCATTCCGCGGCCGCAGCGCGGTACACAAACGAGCGGAGGATACACCGATATCTTCCATACAGGCATCTTCAGCCGCATCGTGCATGCGGACGTTGAATCTTTGTATCCATCCATCATGCTCTCAAAAGGGGTCAAACCGGTCACGGATGAACTTAATGTCTTCCAATCCGCTCTTCGGTATTTGACCACACTACGCCTCGACACGAAACAACTGATGCGTTCGACGGTTCTCGAACAGGACCGGTCGCGTCTTGATGCCATGCAGTCCTCATTCAAGATCCTGATCAACTCATTCTATGGTTATCTTGGTTACGGAAAAGGATTGTTCAACGATTATCGTCAGGCTGATGTCATCACCACCACAGGACAGGAACTCCTCCGTCAATTGATCAAAGAGATCGAGGTCCACAACGGCACAGTGATCGAGGTCGATACGGACGGTATCTATTTCATCCCGCCGGATAACGTTTCCGGCGAAGAAGCAGAACGGAAATTCGTGGAACATCTCTCCTCCGAACTTCCTGACGGGATCAATCTCGGATTCAGCGGACGGTATCACAAGATCATGAGCTATAAAAAAAAGAACTACGCTCTGCTCCATTACGATCAGCGGATATCGATCAAAGGATCTTCACTTATTTCCCGGTCCATTGAACGGTTCGGAAGGAACTATCTGCAGCAGTGCATCGAGTGTCTATTGAATGACCGGTTCCAGGACCTCCATCTCCTCTTCACGGAGCTGGAAAAAACGATCCGTGAGCACGGATGGGATATCGTCGATTTTGCTCGGACGGAAACTCTCAAAGATTCGCTGGAGGCATATAAGAACGATATCGAATCCGGAAAACGGAACCGCTCCGCCTCCTATGAATTGGCGATCCATTCGTCAAAAAAATATAAACAAGGGAGCCGCATCAGTTACTATATCACCGGGTCGGATGCGAATGTGAAGGGATTTGAGAATGCGAAAGAGGCGCATGAATGGGATGCGAATTTCCCTGACGAGAACACAGCATATTATTTGAAACGATTGGATGAATTCTCCAGGAAGTTCGAGATCTTCTTTGATGAACGCGGATATTCATCGATATTCTCTCCGGATGACCTGTTCGGATTCGATCCTTCCGTTGTCTCTATAAAGAATAAAAAAGAAAAGGAGGCTCCTACAGAGCCTCCTTCAGATGAAACATATTCGATAGAGTTCGATGATACGGACCGTTAAACGGTCTCAGTGCTGCTGAACATCGCTTTGATATAATCCACGATAACGAACGTTGAAGCTCCGGGAGTAAAGATCTCACCGATCCCCATACTTTTGAGTTTCACAATATCCTCCTGCGGCACTATTCCCCCTCCGAAGAGCAGCACATCATCCATTCCTTTCTCTTTCATCAGGTTCTTCACTTTCGGAAAGATGGTCATGTGAGCACCGCTGAGCGAACTGATACCGATCGCATTCACATCCTCCTGCAGCGCAGCTTCAACGATCGCTTCCGGTGTCTTACGGAGTCCTGTATAGATCACTTCCATGCCGGCATCACGAAGCGCAGCTGCGATCACTTTAGCTCCCCGGTCATGCCCATCGAGTCCTGCTTTTGCGATCAATACTCGGATCTTGTTGCTCATACTATTCCTTTCAGTCGGTCAAATGACCGAGTTCCTGTGCAAATGAGATGAGTGATGAATAAAATTTTGATAACGGAAATCCGACGACCGTGTAATAATCACCGTTGATCCGTTCGACAAACACCGCACCGAAATCATCCTGGATGCCGTATGATCCCGCTTTGTCCATTGGAGACCCGGAGGTAACATATTCCGCGATCTCTTTTTCCGCTAATGGACGGAATGTCACTTCTGTCGATGCTGATGCAATATAGGTTTTTTTGGACGACGCATCAACCAGCGCAAATCCTGTGAAGACGGTGTGGGTCCGGCCGCTGAGAGTACGCAGCATCGATTTCGCTTCATCCGACGAACGGGGTTTGCCGAGGACGATCCCGTCGATGACCACGATCGTATCCGAACCGATCACGACTCCTGCTCCTAACCTTCCGGCAACATCCTCCGCTTTATGAAGTGATAACCGTTCTACGTTCTCTTTGGGTGAAGAGTTGCCGTCGATCTCTTCAACGATCTGTGAAGGAATAACCGTGAATGATAATCCTATCTGCTGCAGCAAGTGTGCTCTGCGCGGAGATTGTGATGCCAGTATGATCGGGACGGTAAGTGTCAGCATTGAACAATGGAAGAGTACATAAAAAAGGCGATTCATGTGAATCGCCTAAAGATGTGAACCGTAATTTGTTAGCGGAACATTGCTTTCAAACTTCCCCACGTCCTTTTCACACCGGACACATTATGGGAAACAGTGATGATCGTCGAGAGTTCAGAAGTTCCGGAGACAGAGACTGTATTGATACGGTATTGATAGATGGATGCAGTCGCTTTAAATGCAGATTTGTCGATATATTCGTAGAAAGAATTTGAACCTTGTTTTGCGATGACGGCTATCGCAGTGAATTCACCGGCAGTCCCGCTTCGCCGTTCAATGATGAATTCCTTAACAGATGATTCATCGGTCGATCCCCATTGGATCGTGACATTACTGCCGTCGCTTCGTGCCTGCATTGTTCCTTCGCGGATCACACCGGAAAGTGCGATGGACGAAAGAAGCACTACAAGAAATAAAAATTGTTTCATCGGTTATCTCATATTGAGGATTTCAAATGAAAACGAGCTAACAACCATTCACTGCCGTAAATTACAGTAGTTCATGAACAATGTCAATATCCATCGCAATAAATTAATACTATCGTTGATCAAACAAGCCCATTAAACAGAGGGAAAACTTAGCCTTAGATCTATTGATCAAGAAAGAGCTGTCAATTCACGCAGATTTGTGCATATTCAGAACCAGTAGGGTTGCTTATGGTCGATTCAGTTTTGTATCACCAATAAAGGAGCCATTACAGTTTCATTGAATATCCTTGCGGGAACAATTGAACTAAAGACGGAACATTCGAGAATCCCATGATGTCTTTTTAAGAAATGGTAAACATTTCATATTGAAGAGCGTGTATACCGCATTAAGACGTTTCACCGTTACTGCAGATCTAGTGAAACTATCGATACAGTTGCCTGAACGATTTTTATCACGGCGCGAGAAGTTCAATCTGTCGTTGTCTCAATTGAGAACACCAATTACACAAATAGATTTCGGCATTGGGTATAAACTAATTTATCAATACCTTAATTGAATTGAGAAGCATTGGGAAAAGATCGATCAGACATTTTGTATAATTATAACTGTTATAACCCTATGAAATTATTCACTCGTTTATCTCCGCG
>CALROS020000031.1:0-9452 GCA_943369855.1 Chitinophaga pinensis
GATCCACGATTCCGTCACCCTTGTTACGTTCGCAATTAAGAACGGCTTGGTCGTCCTGAACAAATAATCTCGGACCTTCTTCTCTATTATATCTGTTGAGTATATCTGTTGAGAATTACGCAGAATAGCGTATTGTGCTCACTTGGCTAATAGTGT
This sequence comes from Chitinophaga pinensis, assembly GCA_943369855.1. Lineage (GTDB taxonomy): Bacteria > Bacteroidota > Ignavibacteria > UBA10030 > UBA8401 > UBA8401. The sequence continues at coordinate 157 of CALROS020000031.1, forward strand.
TATCTTCTCTGCATAAAGTTCGCCAGAAGAACAAAGAAGTTATCCTGAGGTGTAGTTATGCAGACAGAAGACCAAGAGAGTGAATCCGAGCCGACATTGTCGATCCTCGTTGTCGACGATATTCCCGAGAACATCATGCTGCTGGAGGATGTGCTCGGTGAACTAAATTATACAACACACGGCGCGGCAAACGGACTGCAGGCACTTTCGGTACTGAACGATATTCATGTGGACCTGATCATCGCCGATGCGATGATGCCGAAGATGGACGGATTCCAATTGTGCAAATCCGTGAAGAACAATCCGAAACTCTCTTCGATCCCGTTCATCATCTACTCCAGCGACTATATCGATGAAGAGGACAAGGAACTTGCCAAGACCATCGGTGCGGACCGGTATGTTGTAAAGACCGGTGGGACCGACACGCTGATCCTTGCCGTGAGCGAACTTCTGAATATCGGTGCGCCGAAAGTTTCCTTCGATCCGAACCAACAGTCACTTCCGCTCGATGATCATTCCTTCCTTGAACGTCATTACAAGCTGCTGAATAAAAAACTGGAAGAGAAGATGCAGAACCTCGAGATCTACTCGATGCAGCTGCTCAAGAAGAATGAACAATTGATCCGGTCGGAAGAGCGGTACCGGCTGCTGTTTGAAAAAGCGAGCATCGCGATCTTCATGCTCGATTCAACGGGACGGAAACTGATCAACGCCAATCCGTATGCCGTTCAGCTGCTCGGATACACCAAAGAAGAACTGCTGATGAACAAGAGTCTTCCGTTCGCGGATTATGAGGAAGGCGACGAGGTCATCGTGGAGCCGGGATTCTCCGGCGAACTGAATATCCGTACGAAGGAAGGGAAAGTGATCTGCCTTGAATCCGATGCGAACGTGATCGAGGTGGACAACCTGCAGCAGATCCTTCTCTTCTCCCGCGACATCACCGAGAGGAAGATGATGGTGGAAAAACTGTATCAATCCGAGAAACTTTCCATGCTCGGTACGATCGCCGCCGGAATCGCGCACGAGGTCCGCAATCCTCTCGCCGGCATCAAACTGAATCTGCAGTTCCTCGAAAGCAAGCATCCCGATTTCCCAGACATCGACGTTCTTCAGCTCGCTATTCAGGGTGCGCAGCACATCGAAAAAGTGGTGGAGAATACACTGAACATCGCCCGTTCCACCGCACCGGAAGTACGCATCGTGAGCGTGAACGAAGTCGTCTCGCAGGCGGTCAGTCTTCTGATGCTCACCGTCCACAAAAAGAACATCGCTCTCGATACGGCACTGCAGACCGATCTGCCCTCGGTGAAGATCGACGGGAAGCAGGTGCTGCAGGTGGTGCTGAACATCCTCCGCAATGCCATCGAGGCGACACCGTCCGGCGGAGAGATCATCGTCTCAACATTCATGGAGGACCAGAAGGATACGGAACTGAAACCGCGTCTCATCTGCTCCATCCGTGATTCCGGCGTCGGCATCTCGGACGAATATCTGAAAGCCGCATTCGAGTTATTCAAAACGACGAAGAATTCCGGGACCGGATTAGGTCTTTCGCTCTCGCGCAGGATCATGCAGCAGCACGGCGGCGACATCTCGATCATCAAGCCCCCGGCCGGGGGAACCGAAATTAAACTCTATTTTCCATTGTCATTATAACAAGGGGGCATCATGTCCAAAGGTACCATTTTACTCGCCGATGATGAAGAGATCCTCACCGCGTCCCTTCAAAAGGTCCTCAGCAGCGAAGGTTATTCCGTGAAGGTCTGCAACAAGGGGGATCAATTCCTATCCATGGTCAGTCAGACCAATCCCGATATGATCATGCTCGATATCTATTACGGGGAGCACAACGGACTCCGTCTGCTGAGCCAAATGCGTGCGCAGGGATTCGAGATGCCCGTGATCCTGATGACCGCATATGCCGAGATCACGCTTGCGGTGCAGGCGATGAAGGAAGGTGCATATGATTTTATGGTGAAGCCGTTCGATCTGAAACATCTTTCCGTGCTCATTCAGAAGACGATGGAGTATTCCCATCTTCAGCGCAAAGTGAAGATCCTCGAAGAGGAAGTGGAGTCGCAGAAACCGAAGCACGGCATCATCGGCAAGAGCACCATCATCAAACAGCTGCTCACCACCTCTGAACGGCTCTCCTCCGGCGAGAATACGACGGTGCTGATCGAAGGGGAGAGCGGTACCGGAAAGGAACTGTTTGCACGGTACCTGCATCAGAAATCCATCCGCGTGGACAAGCCGTTCATCACCATCAACTGCGGCGCGATCCCGAAGGACCTTGCGGAATCGGAATTCTTCGGATATGAAAAAGGAGCGTTCACCGGCGCGACCGAACGGATGAAACAGGGGAAATTCGAACTCGCCACCGGCGGCACGCTGCTGCTGGATGAGGTCGGCGAACTGTCGCAGGAGATGCAGGTGAAACTGCTGCGCGTTCTGGAAGAGCAGAAATTCTACCGCCTCGGCGGCACGAAAGAGATCAATGTTGATGTGCGCATCATTGCCGCGACCAACCGCAATCTGCAGAATGAAGTGGAGAAAGGGAGATTCCGCGAGGACCTGTTCTACCGTCTGAATGTCGCCGTCCTCAGGATCCCGCCCCTGCGCGAACGGAAAGAGGATATCATCCCGATCGCCTCCGCGTTCCTGCAGGATTATTCCGTGAAGTTCAACAAGAAGGTCCAGGCGCTGCTCCCGGACGCGATCCAGTTCCTTGAACAGTATTTCTGGAAAGGGAATGTGCGCGAACTCCGCAACGTGATGGAACGCGTGGTGCTGCTGACGGACCATGAACAGCTCGGCCGTGAGAGTTTCTCATTCCTGCAGCCCGCTAATACGATCTCCGTTGCGAATCAGAAGAATGTGAACGGACAATTCTCCCTGGTCATCCCGTCCAACGGTATCTCCATGAAGGAAGTGCTCCGCGATCTGATCATGAAGACGCTGAACATCACGAACGGCAATCAGGTGCAGGCATCGAAGATCCTCGGTATCACCCGCTCCAAACTGCGGTACAGAATGGAACAGCTCGGCATCCACCCGGAACAGCGCGGATACAAAGTGAACGCATGACCGGTCCTAACGCAATGTGAAGGTACGTGAATGATCTCCGACAACCTCAAAAGACTGACCTCAAAGAAGAACAGACACCTGCTCCTGTCGTTCTCGTCCGTGCTGTTCGTCATGACAATGGTGTCGCTGGTCTATGCCGAAGCGATCGAAGCATGGCTGCTGTCACGCTACGGGTCGATCGTCATCGACCTCCTTGTGTCGTCATCGATCGTCTTCAAAGTGACCACGCTTATTCTGCTGATCTTCATGGGATTCCGCATTCCTTATAAGACCCCTGCAGTCATCATCAGTTTCTTCGTCTTCATTTCCACCCTGACGAGCATCAACGAGCTTGTCCATGATCTGTTCGTTCAGCGCATCACCGGTTTCGAGGAAGCGATCACGATGTCCGTCAGCGGCATCCTGCTGCTTATGACGGGACTCATCCTCTATCCGCTGATGGTCGAGTTCTTTGAGAATAAAGAGCAGCTGAAATCCTTCAACGGCATCCTCCTTTCCATGCTGGAGAATGTCCCGTTCGATTTTTGGGCTCGTGATCTGGACGGGGTCCAGTTCGTGCAAAGTAATGAGGGACGGAAGATGTGGGGGGCGTTGAAGGACCAGACGTTGACCGACCATTATCTCAATCCGCTGACCAAACGTTTGTGGGAAGAGAATAACAGAAAAGCATTCTCGGGGGAGATCGTGCGGGGCGAACGGAATTATCCGGGTGTGGAGCACGGAGTGGTGCGGACGTATTTCGAAGTGATCGCTCCGTATTATATCGACAGCAAGGTCGCCGGCATCATGGGCATCAACTTCGATATTACAGACCAGAAAAAGAATGAGGAACAGATCCTCATTCAAAGCTCCGCACTGAATGCGGCGGCGAACGGCATCGTCATCACCGACATCGAGGCACGGATCCTCTGGGTCAATCGTGCCTTCGAAACGATGACGGGATATGACCTCTCGGATGCACAAGGGAAGAATGTCAGCGAATTATTGAGATCGGGGGTGCATACACCGGAATATTACAATGAACTCTGGCAGACGATCACTTCGGGAAGAGCGTGGACCGGCGAAATAGTGAACCGCCGGAAGGACGGGACCACATATATTGAAGAGCAGACGATCACACCGGTGTTCGACGACGCCGGAGAGATGGTGCGGTTCATCGGGATCAAACAGGATATCACGGAACGGAAGAAGAATGAGAAGAAGATCCAGCAGAATGAACAGAACTTCAAGCTCTATCTGAATTCCGCTCCATACGGTATCTTCATCGTTGATGCTGCCGGACGATATCATGAGGTCAATCCCGCCGGCTGTACCATGATGGGATACACTGAGGATGAAATGCGGAAGATGTCTGTACCAAACATCATAGCACCATCGTCCGTTGAACGCGGGATCAAGCATTTCACCGATCTGCAGAAGAACGGAAGAGCGGATGATGAGATCGAACTGCAGCGGAAGGACGGCAGCATCTTCCTCGCGCGGATCATTGCCGTGGGGCTGCCGGATGGACGGGCGATCGGGTTCACAGAGGATGTAACGGAGAAGAAACTGGCGGAACAGCAGATGCGCAATCATCAGCGGAATCTCGAAACGATCATTGCCAATCTTCCCGGATATATCTACCGTGCGGAGGATTCCTTCGACGGAGATCACTCATCACGTCTGCTCTATGTCTCCGACAGCGTATTGAAGGCAACTGGTTTCTCGGTCAGCGAGATCCAGGGACTCAATTCGGGCGAGTTCTTCTCAAGGATACCGCAGGAGGATCTGTCGAAGAACTGGGAGATCACTATCAACGCCGTGAAAGAACGCCGTGAATTCGAGATCGAATACCGGTTCCTCTCCAAACAGGGGAGCATGCGGTGGATGTGGGAGCGCGGCCGCGGAGTGTTCGATGATGCCGGTAAGTATCAATACACCGAAGGATACGTTGTTGATATCACGGAACGAAAATCGGAGGAGCGGCGCAGACTCTCGGTGGAGAATCAGCTGCGCGGATTCTATGACCAGTCGTCCGTCGGAATGGTGCTGTCCGGATTGAATACCCGTTTCCTGAAAGTGAACAGGAAATTCTGCGAGATGCTCGGATATTCCGAATCGGAACTGCTCGCGATGACCTATAAGGAGATCACGGTCCCGGAAGATACCGAAGCGGACAACAATCCGATCAAACAACTCCTCTCCGGTGAACGGAGTTCGTTCACATTGGAGAAACGGTATCTGCGGAAGGATAGATCAACTCTCTGGGTGAATATCTCGGTGAGTGTGATCAGGGATGAACAGAATGCGCCGCTCCACTTTGCCACGGTCGTCGAGGACATCACCCAGCGGAAATCGATCGAAGCGGCGGTGCAGAACCTTGCCGTTCTCTCCAAGACCGACGATCAGCTGAACACATTCGACGTGATCGCGAAGAATTTCGGCGACGCATTGAACGCCGGATCCGTGATCATGGGAATTTTAACGGATGATAAAAAGAGCATCCTGACCCTGGCGGTGATGAACAACGGCAGCAAGTGGCCGAACTTCGTCTATGATCTGAAGGATACACCCTGCGAACAGGTGCTGAAGGAGAATTATCTCTATATCAGTCACGATCTGCCGGAATTATTCCCGTCGCAATCATCACCCATTCATCGCGGCATGCGTTCCTATCTTGGGATATCGCTGGTCGATTCGCGCGGTGAGGTCGTGGGAATCCTCGCTGCGCTGGGAACCAGACCGCTGGATACCATTCAGCAGTTCCGCAGCATCCACACATTGTTCGCCGAGCGGACGGTGAATGAACTTGAACGGCTCGAAGCGGAAACGCTGATGCAGAAAAGTGAAGAGGAATACCGCTTTCTGGTGGAGCAGTCGCAGGATGTCGTTGTCCGGATGAACCGCCGGGGCGTGATCACCTACTGCAGTCCGTCCGTTACGAATCTCAGCGGGTACAGTCCCGAATCGGTCAAAGGACAATCGTTCCGGAACTTCTTCATCCATCGCGATCAGATGAGGGCGGGGTTCAACGGAATGAAGGAATCGGTGATGAACGGACTGCCGAACCGGTATGAATTCGAATTCAAAACGGCGAACGGTTCCGGTGTCTGGGTGGAATCGGTCGGGAAAGCGGTGCAATATAACGACGGAACAAGCGAACTGCAGACGATCATCCGTGATATCTCCGAGCGGAAAAAATCGGAAGAGGTGCTGCTGCAGTATAAGGAGATCATCTCTGCAACGTCTGATTCCATTTCGCTGGTGGACGATGAGTTCCGGTACCGGGTGGTGAACGATGCATACCTGCGGCGGATGGCGAAACGGCGTGATGAGATCGAAGGATATTCCATTGCCGATGTTTTCGGAAAGGAGATCTTCGACAAGACCATCAAATCGAATTTTGAGCGGTGTCTGGCTGGGGACGAGGTCCATTATCAGGCATGGTTCACGTTCGCCGGCGAAGGCCGGAAGTTCATGGATGTGCAGTACTCGCCGTACAATCATCACTTCAGCCGCGGTGTCCTCGTCAGTTCCCGCGACATCACGGCATTGAAGGAAGCGCAGGAATCGATGCTCGAATCGGAGAACCGGTTCAAGGCGGTCTGGGAGAATTCCCATGACGCCATGCGCCTGACCGATGCAGAAGGGATCGTTGTGATGGCGAATGAAGCATACTGCAGACTGATGAAACGTACGATGGAACAGACCGTGGGGCACACATTTGCGGAGGCATATCCTCCCGAATTCAGACGGGACGGCATCATAACATATCAGAACCGTTTCGATACACGAACGGTGATCGAGAATTTCGAACGGGACATCACGCTGTGGAACCATGAGACCCTGTACATCCAAGCATCCAATAAATTCCTGAAACTGCCGAACAATGAAGTTCTTCTTCTGAGCGTGTTCAAAGACATCACCGAACAGAAGAAGACCGACAGGATTTTGCTGGAACGCGAAGAACAGTACCGAACGCTCATCACGACCATGCAGCAGGGGGTTGCACTCCACGAGATCATCTGTTCACCGGAAGGCACTCCGGTCGATTACCGTTTCATCGACGTGAACGAAAGTTTTGAGATCCTGGTCGGTCTCAGTAGGGCACAGCTGATCGGAAGAAATGTGATGGAGGTAATGCCCAATACGGAACAGTATTGGATCGAACAATATGGAGTTGTGGCATTGACCGGTGCACCGCTGTACTATGAGAATTTTTCAAAGGAGCTGAACAAATATTTCGAAGTGGTCGCATACCGCCCGAAACCGAACCACTTTGCGACGATCGTTACGGACATTACAGAACGTAAATATGCCGAACAAAAGGTGACCCACAGCGAACGTCAGTACAGACTCCTGGCGGAGAATTCTACCGACGTGATCTGGACGATGGATTTTGAGGGGCACTTCATGTATGTCAGTCCTTCCGTATTCCGTCTGCGCGGATTCACCCCGGCAGAGGTGATCCGGCAGCCGCTGAACGAGGTGGTCTGTCCTTCATCCGTCAATATCGTAGTGACAGGACTGCAGCGGGCACATGAGTTTGCGGCAAAAGGACTGGATATTCCCCATGAATACTATCTGGTGGAACAGCCGCGTAAGGATGGAACGACGGTCTGGACCGAGGTGATCACGCGAATCATGTATGATGAGAACCGGAAGGCGCTGGGCATTCTCGGAGTGACCCGTGACATCACCGAGCGAAAACGGAACGAGGACCTTCTGCAGACGCGGCTGCTGCTGAGCGAATATGCGAACGATCATACGGTGAAAGAACTGCTGCGCAAGATCCTTGATGAGGGAGAAAAGATCACGGAAAGTTCGATCGGTTTCTTCCACTTCGTGGAAAATGATCAGAAGACCATTGCGCTGCAAACCTGGTCCACCAACACGCTTGCCAATATGTGCCATGCTGAAGGGGACGGAAAGCATTATCCGGTCGACCAGGCAGGAGTATGGGTGGAATGTCTCTACACAAAAGCCCCTGTGATCCATAATGATTTTGCGGAACTGAAGAACCGAAAAGGACTTCCGCAAGGACATGCACCGATCATCCGCGAATTGCTCATACCGATTCTTCGTAACGATCTTGTCGTCGGTATCATGGGGGTGGGAAACAAAGCATACAGCTATGATTCGAAGGATGTTGATGTCATCTCTCAGCTCGCCACAATGGCGTGGGATATCTTAGAGCGGCGGAGAGCGGAACTGTCCTTATTGAATCATGAACAGGCATTGGAAGGGCTGTCGAATGCGGCGATCTCTCTGCTGAACATGAATGAACAAAATCAGCAGATCATGGTATGGTCGGCGCTTGAGAGTCTCGGTAACGGACTGAATGTTGACCGCATCGTGATCTTCGAAAACACACTCAATGCTCACAACAAGGTGGAATCCAGTTCGTTGAAACACGAGTGGGTGAAAGATGCGGCCCATGCAATGATCGATGAACCGCTGATGCAGGGGACAGAATTCGAGAAGGTGTTACCGGCGATGTTCCGGTCGCTGAAAGACGGAAGAACCTTCTCGGGAGTGGTCAGTGAGCTGGAGGAAGAAGAAAAAAAGGTCTTCAGCCGTTCCAACGTGAAGAGTATTATCTCAATCCCGATCTTTATCGAGAGCCGGTTCTGGGGATCATTGTCCGTTGATTCCATCGCCGAGGTCCGGCACTGGTCGAGGGATGAAGAGGCGATCCTGCGCGTGGCGGCGGAAAGTATCGGTGTTGCATTGCATCGAATGAACGCGGTCTCGAATCTTTACGAGAGCGAACAGATGCTGAAATTTGCACTGGATGCGTCCGGTGACGGTATCTGGACCTATTCCATCCCGACCAACGAAGTGTACTTCTCGCCGGAGACGAAAAAAATGGTCGGTTACGAGACCATGACCACCGGCGACAATATGGAATTCTGGCTGGAGCATATCCATCCCGAGGACCGTATTGAAGCGATAGCGGCAATGGAACGTCATCTTCGGGGGGATGCACACATCTTTGTGAATGAGCACCGGTTCCTCTGCGGCGATGGACAGTACCGCTGGATGCTCGACCGCGGCAAGATCCTGCGCTGGAACAAGGACGGTACGCCGCTGCAGGTCTTCGGCACCTATTCCGATATCCATCACCGCAAGATGACCGAACAAAAGATCATCGAACTGAATGAACAGCTTGAAGTGAAAGTGGAGGAACGAACGCGGCAGCTGCGCGAATCCATGCAGGAATTGGA
>CALROS020000032.1:0-9418 GCA_943369855.1 Chitinophaga pinensis
ATGGAACTGAGCTGCACTTCCAGTCCGTTGAAATAGGTCTCGACCTTTCTCGGTCCCTGCGTGGAATAGGATGTCCGGAAATCCCCGATGGCGCTGATGTCGGGATTGGTGGATGGAGCGGAACGGACCACCGAACCGGACGAAGCCGGCGGCGCCGGAATCTGCATCTGCGCCTGAAGTTCGAGCGCAAGAAGCGAGTCCGCAACAGCGGAAGAATCCGACGGAGCCTGAGCGGACACAAATGAGACCGCCAGCAGACATACCGTCAGAAGAAGAACAAACATTTTCATGATCGACCTTTCGTTAATATTAGATATTCGTGAGCAGGAGTTACTCGTCCATCGAACCATGGAACGATCTGCTGCAGGAATGGAATAATGGATTAAGCGAAAAGTACGGGAGGTCCGCGGCGGGACTGTGTGGAATGGTAATCGTGCTCCACGGCGAATTGAACAACGGCAGGTTTTCCCTGAGCTGTATCATCGGCAATGGGTGCTGAGTATGAATTTCGGGTCGTAACGGAGTGTGTGACAACGGAACAGACCGTGCAGTCATCATGCGAACCGATCACATGGTGATGACAATCAGCCGCATCGTGGTGCTGGGCGAAGGCATGAACGCCGGACCCGGTGGCGAGCAGGTCGGCATCGTGAAAATGAAACGGCACACTCACCAAGGCGAGTGTGCCGTAGACCATCAATATCAGTACAGAAACAAACCTGTTGATTCTGCTCGTCATTGGGTATTGTGTAATGGTTAGATCTTACCTGCGCGGACCAATTTTGCGATCTCGGCGGTACCGTTCTTCGTTACCGTCTTCAACGCTTTGCTGGAAAGTTTCACATTCACATAGCGCTTCAGTTCCTGCACCCAGATGCGTTTGCTCTGCAGATTGGGGAGAAAGCGGCGCGGTGTGCGGTTGTTCGCGTGCGACACATTGTGTCCGGTCATCGGACCGACTTCGGAGACTTCACATCGTTTTGACATTGTTCTTATTCCTTGTTAACTGATTGATCTGAATTAGTGAGCACCCGACTGCATTTTCTTGAATTCTGCTTCCAAGATCGCTTCTTCAGATTTCTCATCTTTCACTTTGACTAATTTTTGATTGAAGCGGTAGGACCCTTTATCGGTCTTCACTGCTGCAACAAATTTGATCGTTTTCTCCAACCCGCCGGCTTTCGCGGCTTTTTTGGCTTTTTCCTCAAACGATTGTTGTTTTGCCATGGAACATCTCCTTGCGTTTTGACGTCGTTACTTTAGGGATTACAAATATACGAAATCCCATCCAAAAAGCGAATGAAAAAATTTAAATAATTCATTTGTGAGTTAAATATGCCGTTTTATTGTGAAAATTGAGGAAGGAATCCTGCCGAGTTCACAAACAAATTATATAAATACCAAAAAAACTCTATTCTCGCCACAAAGGCACCAAGACACAAAGTTGGTCAAAAAATGAATCCCACAAAAGATGTAATTTTGTGGGATTTTATGCCTGCCCGCCATTTCCTTGGCGGGCCTTTGTGCCTTCCTGGCAATCTGTTGTTCGCTGTTCTATTGCAAATCATCCAGGAGCACATAGATTACCGAATAACACCAACATCAATAAAAGACAGGCTCTGTGAATTACGATATATTCTATGTATCGCTTTCTGGAAGTCACTCTCTTTGGCCCTATAGATATTCACGAATTTTTGAGGATTCCGGTCCACCAGCGGGAACCAGCTGCTTTGGATCTGCACCATCAATCGGTGTCCTTTCTTAAAGGTATGATTGATATCCGGCAGCGTGAAACTCACTGTTTCTATTTTATTCGGTGTGAGCGCCTGAGGTGTGCTGAAACTGTTGCGGAAACGTGCACGCATCACTTCGCCGCGGACGAGCATCTGATATCCGCTCATCTTCACCCCCGGCGGATTCGCAGGATCGCTCTTCGCTGAATCCGGGAACACATCGATGATCTTCACGACAAAATCGGCATCCGTACCGGTGGTAGAAACGGAAAGATGCGCCGTGACAGTACCGGCGAGCGTCAGGTCCTCACCTATCGGCATTTCATAGGAAAGAACATCAGGACGCTGCCACGCAAAACGCTGATCGTCCGTCATGTACTCCCTGCCGCGGCCGTTGCTGATCTCCGCAATGTAGGGTACGGGACGGTTCGGATCGCTCACATACTCATCGAAGACCGACTTCTCTTTCGGCGCATCGAACGAGAGTTGTTCTTTTCCCGACAGATAGATCGTAGTGCTCACCGCATTCTTCGGAGGCCATTCAGTATACGACTTCCAGATGTTGCTTCCGGTCTCGAACATGGACGCTTCGGGAAGGTGAACCTCCCCTTTCCCTTTCAAATAATAATTGAAGAACGCGCGGATATTCTTGTCGTAATACTCGGAGCTTTTGATGCCGAAACTGACGTGACCGAGTCTGCTGCCGTCCGAACGGACCCAGCCGCCGTGGAACCACGGTCCCATCATGAACGATGTTCTGTTGTTCGGATTATTCTTCTCGATGGACTTGTAGATCTTCAGCGTACCGTAGAGATCCTCGGCATCGAACAATCCGCCGACCACGAGCACCGCGGGCTTCACATCGGTCATGAACTGCGAAACACTCCGTGACTGCCAGAACTGATCATAGTCCGGATGCGCGAAGAGATCGTTCCAGAATTTTGCCGTATCGCCGTAATAATTCTTTTTGATGCTCGCCAGAGAACCGGCTTCCAGCAGGAAGCGGTACCCGTCCTCCGTCGGATATTGGAATCCCGGAGGCCATGCCGTAGTCAGCTTCGGACGCGGTTTGCCGAACGAACGGTAGAAATTGAATCCGTCGATGAGCATCATCGCGCCGCTGTGATGGAAATCGTCCCCGATGAACCAGTCCGAGATCGGTGCCTGCGGCGAGACCGCTTTCAGTGCAGGATGAGAATTGATGAGTCCATGCGCAGCGTAGAAGCCGGGATACGAGATGCCGATCATTCCAACGTTGCCGTTGTTCCGTTTGATATTCTTCACGAGCCAATCGATGGTGTCGAAGGTGTCGCTGCTCTCATCCACATTGTTTTTCGTTTTCTTCTCCACGATGTTCGGACGGATATCCTCGTAATCCCCTTCGGACATGAAGCGTCCGCGGACATCCTGGAATGCCATGATGTATTTTTCCTGCGCCATCCAGAAATTGTTCCCGTTCGCTTTCAGATACTCATCGCCGTACGGTGCAACAGTATAGGGAGTGCGCGTGAGCATGATCGGGAATGCTTCGGTTGTATCCTTTGGAACATATACAGCAGTATGGAGTTTTTTCCCGTCCCGCATCGGTATCTCATATTCATATTTGAGATAATCGGTCTTCAGATCGATCTCCTGCGAGAAGAGGATGACCGGAAAGAAAAAGAAAAGAAGCGAACGGAGATAGTTCATAGTGTCTCTTTCGTCATAAAGTTATTCATGTTCTCCCCCTTCGGGACCGTAAAAGATCACCCATACGGAAAGATCATCTGTAAAATTCTCGAATCGGTGCACTGCGCCAGTTGCCGCAAACAAGAAATCCCCCGGACCGAAGATCACCCGGTCATTGCCGTTCACAAACTCGCCCGTTCCTTTCACAACGATATACCCTTCATCCCTCGTATGCGGCGTCTGCGGATCGGTTCCGCGCGGTTCATATAACTCCAGCAGAAGCGTACCATGACGGAACATTTCGGCAAAGCGTTTACCGTCCGGTGAAGGGATCGTTTTGACTGCATCGGCATATGAGATATGAAAATTGCTCATGAAAATAACGTACTAAAATCGATGATGATGTTCAACAATACTAGAAAGATGTCCGCAGCAAAGTGAATACATACCAAGGTTGTACTTGAGTATCTTCAGTGTATTTGGTACACTATCGATATCATTTTTTAGCGATGTATTGTCTGTAATTGATAGAAAACGAGCATGTATACCACTCCCGAACACGATCAACGAATAGCTGCAATGACCTTCGCATCCGTCTATCCACACTATGTTGCAAAAGTGGAAAAGAAAGGGAGAACGAAGGATGAACTGCATCGTGTTATCGAGTGGCTGACCGGATACAAAGAAAAGGAACTGCGGGAATCGATCAAATCGAAGGTAACCTTCTCAGAATTCTTTCTTCGTGCAACTGTTAACCCGAATGCCTCTTTGATCACCGGTACGATCTGCGGATATCGAATTGAAGAGATCGAGAATCCGTTGACCCGGCAAGTGCGGTATCTGGACAAACTGGTTGATGAGTTGGCAAAAGGGAAAGCGATGGAGAAGATATTACGGAAAACAAAATAATCAAATGACTGTATGACAAAAGTGCTGATCACAGGTGCGACCGGAAATGTCGGAATAGAAGTTATTGCCGCGCTGAACGGCGTGCGGCACTCCCTTGATCTGTACGCGGGGGTGAGGGATGTGCAAAAACACATGGGTGCTTCTGCCGGTAAGGATCTTCACTATGTGCATTTCGACTTTGAGGATGCTGCAACATACAAGACCGCGCTCGAAGGCTGCGACGTCCTTTATTTATTACGGCCGCCGCACATTTCGGATGTTTCGAAATTCTTTGCACCGATCATTGCAACCTGTGTCGAAAAAAAGGTCAAGCACATCGTGTTCATCTCCGTGCAGGGTGCCGAGAAAAGCACCATCATTCCTCATCACAAGATCGAAAAACTGATCGTTGACAGCAGAATTCCGTACACATTTTTACGTCCCGCATATTTTATGCAAAACTTCACGACGACATTACGCAGCGAACTCATTCAGCAGCATCGGATCGTCCTGCCTGCCGGCAACGCAAAATTCACCCTCATCGACATCCGCGACATCGGGAGAGTTTCGGCGGAGATTGTAATGAATATCTCGTCCCACAAGAACAGATCATACGAATTGACGAGTGATGAAGTGATGACATTTTCGGAGATGGCCACATCATTGAGCATCCACTTAGGCAGGAACATACAGTTCATCTCTCCAAATCCTCTGCGGTTCTTCATGGAAAAGAGGAAAGAAAGCGTGCCGGCAATGAAGATCCTGGTCATGATCATGCTTCATTATTTACCCAGGTTCCAAGAGGAGCCGAAGACATCGAAGTGGGTCGAACAAATCACCAATAGACCGGCTACATCGTTTGAACAATTTGTCATCGACAATACATCACTCTTGACGGAGAATTGACGAACAACACTATAATACTATGGGAACAACACTGTTCTTCATCAGTTTTATTTTTCCTTAAGGACAATCATGGAATACACCTTCTATAAACTGCTCCACATCGTCGGGGTCGTCCTCTTCCTCGGCAATATCATCATCGGATTATTCTGGATGCGCATTGCAGTACGCTCCGCGGATGTGAAGATCCTTGCTCATTCACTGAAAGGGATCATTGCGGCGGATATGATCTTTACCATGCCGGGTGTGATCATCATTGCGGCGACAGGACTCATGACGGCAATGGTCGGACAATATCCCATCATGAGAACGGGCTGGATAGTCTGGCCGATGACGCTGTTCGTCATCTCGGGGATCATTTTCATGTCCGTCGTCGCACCGCTGCAGAAAAAGATGCATTCGTTGGTCTCCTCTTCGGAGACCTATGATCAGGTGAAATTCTCGGATCTGTATCGTTCCTGGAATATCTGGGGAACGGTCGCACTGCTCCTGCCGATCGCAGCAGCGGTAATGATGGTGCTGAAGGTGCCGCAATAACAGCGCTTCATCCGTGTCAAGGTTTCAAACCTTGACACGGATGAACGAAATAAAATGATATCATTCAACGATACCATCAAGATCATCGGCGTCAATCCGTATGTTGTTCCGCCGGAACGTGTGCTTCAGACGCTGTTCCAAGAATCCGGACGTTCAGCCGGCCCCATCCCCATTCGCGGGACGCTGAACGGACACCCGTATATTCAGACTCTCGTAAAATTTCAAGGGATGTGGCGGCTGTATCTGAACATGCCGATGCGGAAAGCGACCGTGATCGATGTCGGCGACACGGCGGAGTTCACAGTGGAATTCGATCCTCGTCCCCGGGATGTGGAGATGCCTGAATCATTGAAACATGCGCTGCAAAAGAACCGTAAAGCATACGATGTGTACGTAGCTCTTCCCCCTTCGAGAAAGAAAGAGATCAACCGTTACATCGCCAAGTTGAAAGATCCTGACGTGGTGAAGAAGAATGTCCGGCGCGCGGTCGATTTTCTGACGGGCAAAGGAAGATTTATCGGACGGGACAAACCATAAAGATGTAGTCCACCTTAAAGGTGGACTACATCTTATACAACTGAAAAAGGAGTTCCATGAAAGCAATTGTGTTCGAACGATACGGATCACCGGATGTTCTTGAATTAAAGGAAGTTCAACGACCTGTTCCGAAAGAGGATGAGGTGCTGATCAAGATCGCCGCAGCATCCGTGAATGCGGCGGACTGGCATCTGCTCCGGGCTGATCCATTTCCCGTCCGGTTCATGGTGGGACTCTTCAAACCGAAGTTCCATATCCTTGGCTGTGACGCCGCGGGAGTTGTTGAAGCAGTGGGATCAAACGTGACCAGATTTCGGATAGGAGATAAAGTGTTTGCAGACCTTTCCGTAAGCGGATGGGGCGCATTTGCCGAATATGCATGCGCAAAAGAACGGCTGACAGCCGCCATTCCTGCAGGACTCACATTTGAGGATGCAGCCAGCATCCCTGTTTCGGGTCAGACGGCGCTTCAGGCACTTCGCGATAACGGAAAGGTCGGTCCAGGAATGTCGGTGCTCATCAACGGCGCATCCGGCGGCGTGGGAACATTCGCGGTGCAGTTCGCAAAACAGTACGGTGCGGAAGTAACGGGCGTGTGCAGCACATCAAAGATGGAGCTGATCCGCTCTCTGGGAGCGGACCATGTGATCGATTACACCAAAGAGGATTTCACACAGAGCGGAACACTGTACGATGTGATCCTCGCTGCGAATGGATACCATCCTCTTTCCGCTTACAAACGTGTGCTGAAACCGAACGGTGTATATGTGATGACCGGCGGCAAGATGCAGCAGATGACTGAGGCGATGACGAAAGGACCGCTTCTTTCGATGATGGGCGGACAAAAGATGGGGAATCACATGGCGCATCCGAACCACGAGGACCTTTCCCTCATGGCAGAAATGGTCGCATCAGGAAAAGTGAAACCGGTCATCGACCGGCGCTATCCATTGAGTCAGACTGCAGATGCGATCCGGTATCTTGAAGAAGGTCACGCCAAAGGAAAAGTGATCATCACGTTCTAACCGTTAGTGTCCATCAAGGGACGCAACACCAATGACCGCGGAATTTTATCGCGGTCTTTTTTTTATATCCGCTTACAATCCCAATTTCTTTTTACAATCTTCACATAATCCCGCCGCTTTCAGATCGATATCTTCAGCAGTGGTGGAAGCATGCATTGCGCAGTTGAAATTGCGGCAGTGAAGGAGTCCGTACGTATGCCCCAGTTCGTGCACGGTCTCTTTGAGCGAGCGCTCGAAGAATGAGGAAGGATCTGGTTCAAGTCCATAGATCGTATCGTCGAGCCGGTAGGTTGAGACGACGCAGGCGGGACCGTCCAGCTGCGCTTCGCCGAACACGTAGGTGAGGACGGGAACGAACAGGTCCACCGCCGTAATTCCGACGAGCTTTGAATGGACACCGGGATAACAGCGGAGAAGCTCTACGATGATCTCGGTGGAATTATATTGTCCGCGTGATTCGTCAAGGACATTATCGACAACGGTATCGAGCTGCGGCCAGACGGTGACGTCCGTGCGGAAGATGGAACGGAGCGGATGAACGAGCGAACCGATCAGCTCAGCCGAGACGGGATGCAGAGGTATGATACGGATCGGAAGCAGCATTAAAAAACTCGCTCAATAGAACACTGATGACACGGAAAGAATGGATCTACACGGATAATTAATGAGTAGGATCTTCGCCGTTATTTTCCACCGTCTCGTCAATTGATAACCATCGATGCTCAATATTGAGCTTTGGATTTTGAAATTTGGAATTTCCCCGTCAGGGCTTTTTTAGTCCGTACTTTGCGATCTTATTATAGAGTGTCACTCGGTCGATGTCCAGGATCTCTGCAGCGCGGGTGATATTCCACTTTGCGGATTCGAGGATCGCTTCAACATGCATCTTCTCCATCGCCGCGAGCGTATCATCCTTCGGCAGTTCGAGCTTCGTCACATTCTGGAACGGCAAGTCCGTCGCACGAATGGACGGCGGCTGTGACAACACCATTGCCCGTTCGATCACATTCTCCAGTTCGCGCACGTTGCCCGGCCAGTCATAGCGGACGAGCATATCCATTGCATCACCGGAGATCTCCGTAACGGGACGGTTCATGATCATCGCATATTTCTTCACGAAGAACTGCGCCAGCATCGGAATATCCATCCTTCTTTCGCGGAGCGGCGGAATGAGCACGCTGAACACATTCAGTCTATAATAGAGATCCTCGCGGAACGAACCTTCCTTAATTGCCGTTTCAAGATTCCTGTTCGTGGCGCAGATGATACGGAAATCACTCGACAAAGTCTCATTCCCGCCCACACGAGTGAACTGTTTCGTCTCGATCACACGCAGCAGTTCGATCTGCATCTTCGGACTCACCGTGCCGATCTCATCCAGAAAGATCGTACCACCGTCCGCCATCTCGAATTTCCCTTTGCGACGATATTGGGCTCCGGTGAACGCGCCGCGTTCATGTCCGAAGAGTTCGCTTTCCAATAATGATTCCGCCACGGCTCCGCAATTGACGGTGATGATGGGGAAATACCGGCGCGCGCTGTTCGCATGAATGGTGCGGGCGATAAGTTCCTTTCCCGTACCGCTCTCGCCGCGGATCATCACGGTCGTGTCTGTCTTTGCCACCGTGAGCGACAGGTCAATGACGCGTTTGATCTGCGGACTCTCGCCGACGATCTCGTTCACTCCGGAAAGTTCGGTGATATGTTCGCGCAGCAGTGAATTCTCATCCTCCAGTTTCTTCTGCTGAATGGCATTCGAGACGAGATGCGAGAGATGGTCCGGATCGATCGGTTTGGTGACGTAGTCGAACGCACCGTCCTTCAGCGCCGTGACGGCACTTTCCACGGAAGCGAATGCGGTTGCCATGATCACCTGCGCCGTGCGGTCGATCTCGCGGAGCCGCTTCAGCAGTTCCAGTCCGCTCATGCCGGGCATTTTGATGTCGAGAATGACCACATCCCATGGTCCTTTCTCCATCAGTTTCAGTGCTGCGTTGGCGTCCTGTGCGGCTTCAACGCGGAATCCGTCCTGCTTGAACCATTTGGTGAGTGATTCGCGGACGATGGGTTCGTCATCAACAATTAATAGACTGTTTTTCTTCGTGTCATTCATAATGTTTCTCCGTT
>CALROS020000033.1:0-9418 GCA_943369855.1 Chitinophaga pinensis
ATCTTCAGACCGATCTGAAAGGTGCGTTGGAGTATTCGTATCATCCTGATGCTGTAAAGAACAATGATGCCGGGAAAACGATACCGACGTTCATGGGATACAAACGAAAGAACGGACGCGTCGGAACGCGGAACGAGATCTGGATCATCAATTCCGTCGGCTGCGTGAACCGCTCCGCGGAACGGATCTCCCAGCTCGCGAATCAGCGTTTCGTCCGCGACAATTTCGACGGTGTCTTCTCCTTCTCGCATCCGTTCGGATGCAGCCAGCTCGGCGACGATCTGGTGAATACACGCGCGGTCCTCGGCGGACTTGCACGGAATCCGAATGCCGGCGCTGTGTTGGTGCTCGGACTCGGCTGCGAGAATCTTCAGCTCGACAATCTCATCAAGAGTCTCACGGATGTCGATCATTCCAGACTCCGGTTCTTCAATTCGCAGAAAGTTGCGGATGAGATCGAAGAGGGAATGAAGATGGTGGAGGAACTATTCGAGTTGATGAAAGATGATAAACGCGAGGAAGTTCCCGTTTCAGAATTGACCATCGGCGTGAAATGCGGCGGCTCGGACGGATTCTCGGGCATCTCGGCGAATCCTCTTGTCGGCAGGATCACCGATGCGCTCACATCCTACAACGGAAGAGTACTGCAGACCGAAGTGCCGGAGATGTTCGGAGCGGAACAGCTGCTGATGAACCGTGCGGCGTCCAAGTCCGTGTTCGATTCCATTGTCTCGCTCATCAACGAATTCAAAGAATATTTCCTGAAATACGGACAACCGGTGTATGAGAATCCTTCGCCCGGCAATAAAGCGGGAGGACTCACAACGCTCGAAGAAAAATCCCTCGGCGCCATTCAAAAAGGTGGTTCCGCGGTCATCACGCAGGTGCTGAAATACGGCGATCAGATCACGGACCGCGGTCTTGTGCTGGTGAATGCGCCGGGCAATGACGGTGTCTCATCCACCGCAATGACGGCAAGCGGCGCAACGTTACTGCTGTTCACGACAGGACGCGGAACACCGCTCGGTTTCCCCGTCCCGACAGTGAAGATCTCCACGAACTCCGAGATCTTTAAGAACAAACCGAACTGGATCGATTATAACGCCGGAAAACTGCTGGACGGCGATGCGACGTTCGAGACGATGACGGATGAATTCCTGAAGTATCTGATCGATGTTGCCTCCGGCAGGACGAAGACAAAGAACGAGATCAACGGATACAAAGAGATCGCCATCTGGAAGACCGGTGTTACGTTGTAGTGTGGATGTGAAAAAACCGTATGTGTTCAGCAATTCGCCACAAAAGCACTAAGACACAAAATCCCACAAAGAATTAATAAAATTTGTGGATTTAATTTTTCTCACAAATTTGTGTCTTCGTGTCTTAGTGGCAGAGAGCGGAATATTTTTCTTATACAGAGCAATTACCAATATTGGTTACATAACATCAGATTGAAATCATTAGAGACTATGGAACAATTGAACAAAACATTATTGGCATCAGGCACATCATTTCCTAACGTCCGCGTCGGAACACTCAAAGCGATGCCCGAGAAAGTGCTGCAGTTCGGCGAAGGGAATTTCCTCCGCGCATTTGTGGACTGGCAGTTCAGTGAATTGATCGCCGCAGGGAAGTTCAACGGTAGTATCGTTGTGGTCCAGCCGCTGGAACAGGGAATGGTGAAGATGCTGAACGACCAGGATGGTCTCTATACTGTTGTTCAGCGCGGTTATGATAACGGCGCGTTGGTGGAAAAGAATGATCTGATCACGGCGATCTCACGCGGCATCAATCCGTATACGGATTATCAGGAATACCTGAAGTGTGCGTCGAATCCCGATCTACGGTATGTCATTTCAAATACAACCGAGTCCGGCATCGAGTATGTAAAGCAGGAACTTCCGACTACCGCCTGTCCCGCATCATATCCTGCGAAAGTCGCTATTTTGCTGTTCGAACGCTTCAAAACATTCAAGGGAGATGCGTCAAAAGGATTGGTCCTGATCCCATGTGAGCTGATCGAACAGAACGGCGATGCACTGAAGAAAGCAGTCCTACAGCATGCGGTGGACTGGAACTGCGGTGATGCATTCATCGCATGGCTCAGTGCGAACAATTATTTCTGCAATACGCTTGTGGACAGGATCGTTCCTGGGTATCCGAAAGATGAGGCAAAGGAACTCTGTGCCGCGTTCGGGTATCAGGACAATCTTGTTGTAGCATGCGAAGTGTTCCACAAGTGGGTGATCCAGGGAAATCCGATCGTCCAGAAAGAACTTCCGTTCGAGACCATCGGACTGAATGTTGTGTGGACGGATGATATTACACCGCACAGAACATTGAAGGTACGCATCCTGAACGGAGCGCATACAACATTCACGATCCCGGCATTCCTCTCCGGAAAAGAGTTCGTCCGTGAAAGCATGGAAGATGAATTGACCGGCAGATTCATCCGGGAAGCGGTCTTCGAAGAGATCCTTCCTACGTTGAAATTCGATGAGACAGAAAAAGATAGATTCGCTTCAGCAGTGCTCGAACGATTCAAAAATCCGTACATCAAGCACGCGCTCATTTCCATCACGCTCAATTCCGTATCGAAATACAAAGTGCGTGTCCTTCCTTCACTGCTGGAATATCAGCGGATCAATTCCGTCCTTCCGAAACGGCTCTGTGTGGGACTCGCCGCGCTCATCCGCTTTTACAAAGCGGAAGTGAAGAACGAGAAAGGATATTCCGGTGCATACCGCGGAATTGCATATCCGATTCAGGATTCCGCCGACATCGTTGAGGTTTTCAAACAAGCATGGGAGACCCATCCGCAGGATGCGGAGAGTCTTGTGCGGTCGCTCCTTTCACATCAAGAATTCTGGGGAATGGATCTGACGACCGTTCCTGAGTTATCCACTACAGTTGCAGCAATGCTTCGGGTGATCGAATCCGATGGAGTGAACGAGGCAATGAGTGTCCACGCTTCGGCGGTTGGACGGTAAAATATTTTAAGATTAATAACTATACAACAAAGTTCAATTATACACAGCAATTCGTCGCATCCAAAGAGATGCTTTAGCATCTTAATAATAGAATGCAAAAAAAGCTCTGCCACGAAAGCACGAAGACACAAAATCCCACAAAAGAGCATCTGTAATTAGTGGATATAATTTTTTGCACACGTTTGTGTTTTCGTGTCTTTGTGGCGGACAGCAAAAAAACTTTCCTACCGTATTGAACAGTTACCAAGTTTTAAAAAACAGGAGATCACCCCGTTCATGGAACAACAGACTCAGAAGATCGGAACATACCGCTGGAAGATCGTCGCACTGCTCTTCTTTGCAACCACCATCAATTATATGGACCGGCAGATCCTCGGTCTGCTCGCACCGGTCCTGCAGAAGGATATAGGCTGGAGCGAAAGTGAATATGCGTGGATCGTCACGGCGTTCCAGGCGGCGTACGCGGTCGGTCTGGTCTTCTTCGGATGGTTCATCGATAAATACGGGACGAAGATCGGTTATACAGTATCCATCACCGGCTGGAGCATCGCTGCAATGCTGCACGCAGCGGTCAGTTCGGTGTTCGGATTCGGTCTCGCGCGGTTCGGACTCGGTTTGAGCGAAGCGGGAAATTTCCCGTCCGCACAGAAAGCGACAGCGGAATGGTTCCCGAAAAAGGAACGAGCGCTGACGACGGGCATCTATAATTCGGGAGCGAATATCGGTGCGGTCGCCGCTCCCGCCGTGGTGCCGTGGCTGACCATCACCTACGGCTGGCAGGAAGCATTCATCGTTGTCGGTGCGCTCGGATTCATCTGGATCATCTTTTGGATGATGATCTATGACAAACCCGAGAACAAGAAACAAGTGAGCGCCGCAGAACTTGCCTACATTCAAAGCGACCCGCCCGAGCCCGCAACCGAAAAGATCCCGTGGAAAAAATTATTGTCGTACAAACAGACCTGGGCATTCATGGCGGGAAAATTCCTGACGGATCCCATCTGGTGGTTCTATCTGTACTGGCTGCCGAAATATCTGAACAAAGAATATGGTCTCACCATCACTGCGCTCGGTCTTCCGCTCATCGCCATCTATACCATGACGAGCGTCGGCAGCATCGGCGGCGGCTGGCTCTCGTCCAAACTGATCAAGAGCGGCTGGACGATCAACAAAGCGCGGAAGACGACCATGCTCATCTGCGCGGTGCTCGTTACCACGATCATCGTTGCATCGCAGGTGACCGATCTGTGGACCGCTGTCATCCTTATCGGCATTGCGGCCGCCGCACATCAAGGATGGTCCGCCAATATCTTCACGACAGCATCCGACATGTTCCCGAAACGGGCGGTCGGTTCGGTGACCGGACTCGGCGGAATGGCCGGCTCCATCGGCGGACTGATCTTTGCGCCGTTCATCGGTTACATGCTGGAGTGGACCGGAAGTTATTTTGTTCCGTTCCTCATCTCCGGTTCTGCCTATCTTGTTGCACTCGGCATTATGCATCTGATCGTGCCGAAACTTGAACAGGCAGAAATTTAATCATCACTTTATCACAGGAATATATCATGCCACTGAAAATAAAATCACAATCAGAAACAAAATTCGATCTCATTTCACTCGGCGAGACAATGGTCCGCCTTTCGCCTCCCGGTCACCAGCGCATCGAGTTCACACCGTCACTGGAAGTCTGGGTCGGCGGCGGTGAATATAACGTTGCATATGCATTATCACGGTTAGGCTTACGCACCGGCTGGGTCGGCGGACTGAATGATTCTCCCGTAGGCGCCATCGTAAAGAACCACGCCAGAGCCGTCGGCGTGAATGTGGACTACGCCGTTACCAGAAAATATGACGGAATGGGGAAGAAAGACCGTATTGGACTCAATTTTACGGAAGTCGGCTTTGGTCCCAGAGCTTCTGTTACACTGTATGATAGAGCATACTCCGCTACCGCAGGCATTAAACCGGGAGAAATTGATTGGAAAAAGCTCTTCAAAGAACAGGGAGTACGCTGGTTCCACACAGGAGGTATCTTCTCCGCTCTTTCTGAGTCCACCAGACTGGTAGTAGCAGAAGCAGTGAAAGCAGCGCATGAAGCAGGAACGGTCGTATCATACGATTTAAACTTCCGCTCGAAACTCTGGAGCAGTAAAGAAGCGATTGAAACGACGAAGCCGCTCGTTCCTTACATTGACTGCCTTATCGGTAACGAAGAGGACTTCCAGAAAGTTTTAGGTTATGAAGTTGAGGGAGTGGATGTGGAAAAAGGAGAGATCGACACAACGGCGTTCAAGAACATGGTGAATAAAGTGGTGAAGGATTTCCCGAATGTGAAAGTTGTCGGAACGACTCTCCGCGGAGTCCGCTCAGCAGGCATCAACGACTGGTCCGCCATTATGTGGAACGATGGAGTATTCTATGATGGTCATTCCATGCCTGCATTAGAAATTGAAGACAGAGTCGGCGGCGGTGACGGATTTGCGTCGGGCTTCACGTTCGGATTCCTGAACGGGAAGACACCGCAGGAATGCGTGAACTACGGCGTGGCGCACGGCGCGATGCTGATGACCACACGCGGTGACTCGAGCATGATCACACTCGAAGAACTGAACCATGTGGCGAAGGGCGGCAGCGCGCGCATCAAACGGTAAGCACTAATAGAACACGGATTAGACGGATCCGGCGGATCTTCACGGATACGAATTGTAGGACACCCTGTCAGGGTGTCCTACGCTATTAAAAATAATTATGAGATATAAATATTTTTCAATTGTTCTATTCATAACAACAACTATTCTTGCTCAAAAGAACGATGTCCCATTCTCCGTCACCAATCCCATCGCACTGGCAAGACATTCCGAAACGGTCAGTATCGATCTTCGCGGATTGTTTCAGCACCATCCCGCATTGAAAGGGAAAGCACTTTGCATCCTTGAAAAAAAGAAAGTGCTCGTGTCGCAATCGATCGACAACGATCAGGATGGTGTTGATGATGAACTGATCTTCCAATCGGCATTCACTCCGAAGGAGACGAAGAGATTTTCGGTACACCCGGCGGAAGAGGAGCCGCAGTTCACTGCGGTAACGGACTGCCGGTATGTTCTACCGAGAGCGGACCTTGCATGGGAGAACGACCGCATTGCGTTCAGGATCTATGGATCCGTCCTCGCAGGGAATGTTGATAACGGAACGGATGTCTGGACGAAACGGGTCCGGTACCCAATTGTGAAAAAATGGTACGACGGCGAGGAACAAACGCCGAAGATCGTCTATCATGAGGATCACGGAGAAGGAGCGGATTTCTTCTCGGTCGGACGTTCGCTGGGTGCAGGGAGTGCCGGTCTTGTCTGGAACGGAAAACTTGTCCAGCCCGGACTCTTTAATAATTTCCGCATCATTACGACCGGACCGATCAGATCATCATTCGAGGTCTATTATACAACGATGATGCTCGATTCTTTTCCGGTGTTGATAGTGAAACACGTAACACTGGATGCGGGAGAGCAGCTGAATGCCGTCACTGAACGGTACATTACCGCAGTGAAGAACAATTCGCTGATACTGCGGACCGGACTGGTAAAACGAAAAGGAGTTATGTTGAACCGCAGCGCCGACGGCCGTATCCTTTCATTGTGGGGACCGGTCAATGCCGATGCCGTCAACGGGAATCTCGGAACAGCGGTCATTCTTGCGCGGGATAATGTTTCGGCCTCCGACGATACGGTGCATTTCTATCTCTCATCATCATTCGCCCCGCAGCAGCAGGTCACTTATTATTCAGGCGCTGCCTGGAGCAGAATGGGTGATATCACCGGCGAACAGCAATGGAATGGATATCTTGAGGATTTCCTCAAACGGATCGGCGCACCATTGATCATCAACTTCCACTAACCCTGAAAAATACATTCGAATATTATGACAAAAGCTGAAGTTCTCTCCGCAATTTCCTCTTCCGGCGTAGTTGCCGTTATCCGATTGAATGACCCGAAAAAACTGGCCGCCGTGATCGAAGCGGTCCGAAAAGGGGGCGTGAACTGCATCGAGATCACTATGACGGTCCCCGGTGCGGTCGAGATCATCCGCACACTCGCGTCAACGATGCCTGCCGACGTGCTCATCGGCGCGGGGACGGTCACCACGCCGCAGATCGCGAAGGATGTGATCGCCGCAGGCGCGAAATTCGTCGTGAGTCCCGTGCTGAATCTTGATGTGATCGCTGTCTGTAAAGAAGCGAGCATCGCCTGCATGCCGGGTTGCTACACACCCACCGAGATCTTCACCGCGTGGAACGCCGGTGCGGATGTGGTGAAGGTATTTCCCGCCACATCGCTCGGACCGAAGTATTTCAAGGACCTTTCCGGACCGTTTCCGCATATTAAGCTGATGCCTACGGGCGGCGTGACGATCGATAATGTCGGCGAATGGATCGCCGCCGGCGCGGTTGCCGTCGGTATCGGCAGTGATCTGCTCGATAAGAAAGCCATCGACGAAGGCGCATTCGACGTCCTCACAGAAAAAGCATCGCGCATGTCCGCCAACTTCAAAGCAGCAAAAGAAAAATTGAAAAAATAATCATACGGATCCAATGAGTACAGAACTTCACGGACCATTCTCGCTGCAGGGAAGAACGGCGATCATTACAGGAGCAAGCACGGGACTCGGCCGCGGAATGGCCGTCGCTCTCGCATCCGCAGGGGCGGATTGTGTGCTCGTCTCCCGATCATCGCCGGATGAAACAGTCGCCGCCATTGAAGCAATGGGAAAGAAAGTTGTCGTTGTCCTTGCCGATGTTGCTGAACGGTCCTCCACCGAGAAGATCATCTCTGCGGCGATGAAAGAATTCGGCAGGATCGATATTCTTGTGAACAATGCCGGTATCATCCGCCGCGAGGATGCGCTGGAATTCACGGAGAAGGATTGGGATGAGGTGATGGATGTGAATGTGAAATCGGGTTTTTTTCTTTCTCAAGCGGCCGCGCGGCAGATGATCAAGCAGGGAAAAGGAAAGATCATCAATATCGCATCGCTTCTTTCATTCCAGGGCGGCATCAGAGTTCCGTCCTACACCGCAAGCAAAGGGGCGGTGGTGCAGGTGACGAAAGCTCTCGCGAATGAACTGGCATCCAAAGGGATCAATGCGAACGCCATCGCTCCGGGATATATGGTCACCAACAACACCGAACAGCTGCGCAATGATGAAGAACGACACGATGCAATCTCTGCGCGGATCCCGTTGGGACGGTGGGGAACTCCGGACGATCTTTCGGGAGCTGTGATCTTTCTTGCGTCATCCGCTTCCGATTATGTAAACGGTCATGTGCTGGTGGTGGACGGCGGGTGGCTGGCGCGGTAAATCTTATTTGCTCAATTGCCACAAAAACACCAAGACACAAATGTGTGTAAGAAATTATATACACAAAATATATTGATTCTATTTGTGGGATTTTGTGTCTTTGTGACTTAGTGGCGAAGTTCTTGTTCTTATCACCGAATTTCACGGCAAGATTTGTTTTAAAATGTTAATTATCTCATATAAGCGGAAAATAATCTTTCCTAATCTCTCATTTTAACACCCATACAAAGATCCATTCATTGAAACGAAACTAAAATACTATGGAAATCCGATTCGCACCAAATCAGCACGCAGCAAAACGCATGACCACCGAAGAATTACGGGAGAATTTTCTCGTTGAGAATCTCTTTCAGGGCGGAGCAATTTCTATGATCTATTCCGATGTGGACCGCGCGATCATCGGCGGGATCGTTCCGCTCAAGGAACCGCTGAAACTTCTGGCGAGCAAGAAAGAAATGGCCGCGGAATATTTTTGTGAACGCCGTGAGGTCGGCATCATCAATCTGGCGGGGGACGGCTCCATTTCGGTGGACGGAACTTTCTATGCGCTGCAGAAGAACGATGTGCTCTACATCGGCCGCGGATCAAAGGAAGTGATCTTCTTCAGTGTTGCCGCCGAGACGCCGGCGCATTTCTATCTCATCAGCTATCCCGCACACATGGAATATCCGACCGCACTGGCGAAATTCGCCGACGCGGAGCCGCAGCCGCTCGGCACGACGAGCGACGCCAACAAACGGACGATCTACAAATACATCCACCTGAAAGGGATCAAAAGCTGTCAGCTGGTGATGGGAATGACCATTCTCGAGGACGGGTCGGTTTGGAACACGATGCCGTCGCACACGCACGTGCGCCGTTCGGAAGTGTATCTGTATTTCAATTTGAATCCCGACTCGATGGTATTCCATTTTATGGGAGAACCGCAGCAGACGAGGAACATCATCGTCCGTAATGAACAGGCAGTGATCTCGCCGAGCTGGTCCATTCACAGCGGCGCCGGCACACGCAATTACGCGTTCGTCTGGGCGATGGGAGGAGAGAACCAGGAATTCAGCGATATGGATGCGATCCC
>CALROS020000034.1:0-9398 GCA_943369855.1 Chitinophaga pinensis
GACCTGCTGATTACAAATCAGCTGCTCTACCAACTGAGCTATGCCAGCATAAATATTCAAAGAATCAATGCTCTTTTGAGAAACCCTGGAATCCCGAGGTTTCTCGAAAAGGCATTGTGACGGAGTTAACAAATATATACTTTTTTACAAGAAAGTCAACAAGATATGCGTTAAAAAATACTAACCTAGGACTAGTATTTTATGGGGATTTCTGAGGCTTTTTTGCGGTAAACCAGAGCAGGAATGCTTTTTCCATGAAATTCTTCGTACTGAGCTCTCAATAATAGTGCATTTCTTGTCAATGCGGTGATCTGTTTTGAATAGGCATCTGTGCCGGGAAAATCTCTGAACTGAATTTTCTGTTCAGTCAACGGTTGATAGAGTGTGTCCGTGGTCAGTCTGAGTACGAGTCCTTCAGGGATGCGGATAGTTCCTGCGGTGTATTGTTCTTCGATCTCGGGGGTGACGAATACAGGACGGTCCGCATTTCTTTCCATGAAGCTTTTCAGAAGCTGCGTATAACGGCCTTCGATCATCGCAACGTCGTACGGGACGCCCTGTTCAAATTTATCCAACTCGATGAGAAAGGATTGAATCTCATGTCGGGACCTTCGAGCCACTTCCGGGTACATCTTTTCCAATTGAACAAAATACCATGACCGTCGGAGCAATTCCTTATCGATCACCGTCACATCCTGCCGAATGCCTTTTACATGTTGGTAATAGTATGAGGCGGCGACAAAATAGTCCCATTGATATGAGATAACAATCGCATTTTGGGGAAGATTTTGGAGAATGTTCATTGTGTAGTCTTCCACCAAGTAATTGGTGCTTTGATCTACCTCTTCCCTGTTATTATAGAGCTGAAAACCGGCGACCGCCAGCAGAACCCCTACAGCAGCAGATCGAGCGACAGAACTCTCAAACCGAGCAAGGATCAGGTGAATTCCAAAGGAGGCAAAAAGAGCAATCGCAACGAATGCGAGTAAGAAATATGAATCGATGTCGTGAATGTCGTAGTTGATCGAATACGCGACACATGCTGCCAACAGCAGAAAAATAAAAACGAATTTCATTCGATCCTTGAATAGCAAAACAGCAGCGCCGATGCCGGCAATGATCAGAACAGGAAAGAAGAATTCGTTGGTGAGATTGTCAAAAAAATAATTGAGTTGTCTCTGCGCCGCTTCTGCGGAGGAGAACATGAATACGCGGAACTGCTTTCCGGTGAAGTGCCACCACAGGTGCTCGGCTGTCTGAGGATTTCCCCAATTGAGCAGCGGCTGCTGCATGGCACGGACCGGCAGATAGAGATAGAGAGATAGTCCGACAAGAAATGGAGCGGCAAGAATTCCAATTTTTTTAAAGGATGCTTTTTCGAATCCGTGTTCGGCGAAGAACCAATACAGCATCGCCGGTGCAAGGAGAACGGTGGTGAGATGGTTCGTGAACGACAATCCGACTGCGAATGCGAACAGCAGCCAATGACTATACGAGCGGAGTTGTACTGCTTTTATGAACAGATAAAGATCGATCATAATGAGCAGCAGGTGGAGTGAATAGACCTCGATCGCAAGCGCCTGGAACCAAAACGTCCTGGAAAAGCCCAAAAACATTGAGGAAATCAACGCTGTTAGCAGGACACTCCATTGGTCCTTCTTCGACGTATCCTCTATTATAGAACATACAACGAAGAAAAAGGCCACAGCAGCCATTGACGTTGCAAGAGCGGCGAAGATATTCAAGCGGACTATGAATTCCTGAGCGACGGGAATTGAAGACCACATCTTTGTCACGAGTGTAAAGAGCGGATACCCGGTCGGATGGGCGATACCGAGCGAGACAGCGACAGTGGACAATTCACCGCTGTCGATGAAACCTACCGTCGGAGCCATGGTGAGGCAATAGACAGAAAAGAGGATCAACCAAAGGAGAGAGACCGAACTATATTTTATTGTCGTCGCGGAGACCATTCACTGAAGAAGTTTAAAATTATACTGCCGTGCTGCACAGGAAAAATACGAAGATTCTGCGAAGTACGGCAATAGAATTCTTTATACGAATAGTTGGATGGTATTTAGTATCAATACATCACACACATTGTTGGATCACTCAACCCCCGCTTTCTTTAGCCCATTAAGTATTTTATGAAGCCCCTGCCTAGTGATACCGGCTTTGTCGGCAGCCTTTGAAATATTACCATTCATTAATTTCAGTAAATGACCGAAATATTCTTTCTTGAATTTCCTATCTGCCTGCTTATAGTCAAGCAGTTTGTCCCCATCAAAAAAAGTCTCACCGGAACCTTTTGAGTTCTCTTTCCCTGCCGTATTCGGTGTTTTAATATCAGGCTCCGTTCCACTTCCCTTTTGTGTTTCAGTGTCTATTGATTGGAATTTCTGCAACGCCAATCTCACTTGGTGACATTCCATTGCATTGCTGATGGTGGCATGAAGATATTCAAATGAAATATCTTTTCGAACAATATCATAAGCACCATACT
Organism: Chitinophaga pinensis; assembly: GCA_943369855.1. Lineage (GTDB taxonomy): Bacteria > Bacteroidota > Ignavibacteria > UBA10030 > UBA8401 > UBA8401. The sequence goes on from CALROS020000034.1 coordinate 2,504, forward strand.
GTAACGATTCAGTTACATTCGCTGTATTCCCATGGTCATTGACGATCATCACCGGAAGGGTACGACTGATATCTGTTCTTATCGTCTTCAACAGATCAAGTCCATCCATATCCTGCAGAACCAGATCGAGCAGCAGGGCATCGATATTCTCATTCTTCAAAATCTGAACTGCACCTTTACCTGTATTGGATTTTACAATATCATACTGTCCGGTCAACAGCGGACCAACATCATTCAACGAATCGAAAGAATCTGAATTTTCAACGAGCAGAAGTTTTTTTTTCATGATACCTTTGAATATGAGTGTGATAAAATGATCGGACCACAGAAGTCAAGTGAACAGATTCCTGTGATTGTATTTTCAAATGGTATCTTCAATTATTACGCCAAAATATTTCCGTCTCGACGATATAAAATCAACCGTTTTTTGATTGATTGAATTTGAATTGACGTCATCTGATGTTTACAAAGTTACATGTGGCTTAAAGTGGACAGAGGGAGGGTGGAAATTGATGAGGAGAAAAGAAAAGGGCTGGCGGTCATTTCTCCAACGCCAGCCCTTATTGAAAACAGAGTCTTTTGTATGATTACATATTAAAATAGTAATTCAATTTAACGGCAAAGATATTGTCCGGAGTGGAATTTCCAATCTTACCGAGGGAGCGTCCTACGTTGAATTCTCCTCCTTCTTCATATGCGGACCGGCTTTGCGTCCAGACGAAATAGATCGTGGAACCGGGGAGATATTCCCAACGGAGGATCGCATTCCCGCGAAGCAGTTTACGTGTTTGATCGGCTCTTCCGATAAATTGAGCGGGTGAACTTCCCGCGGAACCGTCAGCATCGATCCAGCGTCCGGCAAATACGCCGTTCGCCATGGAATCGCGCACCGTCGAACCTGCCGCTCCGTAAACAGTAAAATCCTTCGTCCCTGCTTTCGCCAGGAAATTGTAGTTCGAATATGCTTCCGTAGCGATGAGCGGCTGCACATACAACTGCAGACTCAGCTGAGGCGTGAATGTCCAGTTCAACCGGATATTCGCCGAGAGCTCGTGATAGTTCAGCGCAGCAAAGACATACCGCTTTCCGTAGGTCGCCGCAGCCGTCGGATCATCGTAATCCATGCCGATCCACTGCAGTTTCAGATCATCGTGACCGTATCCGGGACCGACAGAGAATGTCAGATTCGAGACAGGACGGTACTGCACCCACATATTGAACCAGGTGGAATTGTACTGCGAAGAGTGTTCATTCCCCTGCGACATCTCCACGACGACCGGCTTGCTGTAATCCGACGAGAAATTCCAGTTGTAGCCGTAACTCTTTGCATTCACCGTCATCGGACCGCCGCGGGTCCGGCGGGTATTCATCGCTTCCACGGGATTCATCGAAAGATTCCAGTTCAGTGAATAATAGTTCATCAGCTGAACGAATCCGAAATTGAACAGTACACTGTTCGTCAGATTCTTCTGGAAATCATAGTTCTGTGCAACGGCACCGCCGATCTCTTTCCGGCGGAAGATCCCGTCCGGCTCGGTCCAGTTGTATCCCGCTCCGAGATGCATATTGATCACATCCGTACGGGACATGAATCCGAGATCATTAATTTCAAAGTTCGGATCAACAATGCCGAAGGATGAGTTCAGGAAGAAATTTCCCTTCTGCTTCATCAGGAAGACACGTGCCGTGTATCCTGTGAGAGATGTCGCAGAGCTGTCCACCGAAATATGCGAAGCATCAGGACGCTGGAAATAATGTGCGGAATTCATCTGCAGTCGCACCATACGCTCAGGAGTCCCGGTCACTCGGGAGAATCCGCCGTAACCGGTGACGACCCACGCCTTCTCGTCATCAAGGAATGTCCAGCCGTCCACTCCGGTGAAGAGTCCGGAAAAATTCAAATTGTTGCGGAACGTCTGGTCCTCAAAATTCCTCGTAGTCAATGTGCTGAGCACACCCAATCCCTGCCGCCCGTCATTCATCTCTTTTTGCACGCGGGCAACTCCGTAATATGTTGCCGGTTCGATCTCCGCTCTCCCTTTCACTCCGTTCCATTCATAATCCGCGAACTCACGCCGCGTAAGTGCATGGATCGTTCCCACATTCCATCCGTCGCCGAGTTTTCCGGTGATCTTTCCCGCTCCGATGATCCTCGTGGCGATCGGCGCATCCGCGTAATCCGCATTGAGCGTATCATTCCATCCGGTTGAATGTCCGATCCTTCTGCTGTAGAAGAATGTCGGTACGGGGAAATTGAAGTTCCAGAAATTCCGTCCGCCGCCCCGGCCGAAATTGCTGAAGGTGGATGCGCCTTCGATGAAGAACGGACGCTTCTCCTGATAGAACGATTCCACATCGGTCAGATTCACTGTTGCAGGATCGACCTCCACCTGACCGAAGTCGGGATTGATCGTCGCATCGAGAATGAGATTGCTGCTGATGCCGTATTTCAGATCGGCGCCGGCGTCGTAGATATTCTCAATGCCGTCAGCGTTGAACGGATTCCCCTTCTTCTCCGGAAGACGTTCATGTTTTGCGGTGACGAACGGAAGGATCTCCAACGCATTCGCCGGCTTGATCCCTTCGAGTCCCACCAACTCTTGAAACCTCGACACATACCCGCTCTCCATACGCGGCGTGTAAACGAGATAATCCTGCTCGTTCCTTCTGCCGATATCTCGGCGGAAATTGATCCCCCACACCTGAGGCTCTTTTTCCTGGAACCGGAGCTGAGAGAACGGTATCCGCATCTCGATCGTCCATCCCTGCTCATCCACATTCGATTTCCCTTCCCACACACCGTCCCAATCCGAATCATCCCAGTCATCATTGTACATCACACCGTCTGCGAGTGTGCCGGCGGGACCGACCACGAAATAATTTCCGCTCCGTTTATCGCGGTACGGATCGAGGAACACTCCGAACCAGTCCGCATTGCTCAGATTGTCACGCCGGTCGAGGAACGCCATGATGGAATCGGGTGATGCATCATGCATCCGCGCCGCCACATACAGTGCATCATTATCATATGCTACCCATACTTCCGTTTTCTCGGAAGGAACTCCCCCTTGATTCGGGTCCTTCTGTTTGAACTCCGAAACGGCCGGAGGCATGTTCCAGAATGATTCCGTCAGCTTTCCGTCCACCACGATCGGCTGCGTCAGTTTTACTGCTTTTACTTCTGCTGCGAACACTGTGCAGCAGATGAACGATATCATCACGATCCATCGTCCCCAAAATGTCATGCTTCCCCCTGTGTGAGTTAAAAAAAAAAGCGGCGCAAGAATATACTACGCCGCTTTTCAGCAAATGTTCCATTACAATTGTCGTTCTATTTTTTCTTGATATCGATATATCCGTTCACGGTCTCAAGTGTGATGATCTCACCGCCACCGTTGAGCATATACCGTGCTTTGATCTCCTGCCGGTCGCCGTCCTTATCATAGGATACTGACTGGAAATCGGAACGGATCTCGAATTTCGTCTTCTTCAATTCACCGCCCCAGCCGTAATTATCACGCACACGGATCGTCGCTTCGATGGTCGCTTTCGCATTTGCCGGGAGTGTCAGTTTGATATCGCCGCCGGAACTCTTGAGTTTGCTCTCGCCCTTCCCGCTGGGATTCAGATCGGCATTCACATTCCCTCCTGATGTGCTCGCTTCCACCGAACCGCTGATGTTGTCCAGATCGATGTCGCCGCCGGATGTTTTCGCTTCGACTGTACCGGTAGCTCCTTTCAGTTTCAGATCGCCCCCTGCAGTACGCAGATACGCATTGCCGCTCACCCTTCCCACCCGCACATCTCCTCCTGCTGTGGAGAGTGATGCATCGCCGCCGATATCCCCCACTTCGATCTCACCGCCGGAAGTGCGTGCGTCGAGTTTCTTCGAGACCTTCTCGATACGGATGTCGCCGCCCGAAGTACTGATGACCGCTTCACCGTTCACCACTGCGAGAGAGATATCTCCTCCCGATGTGCGCAGATCCGATTTTCCTTCAATATCACCCGTGCGAATATCCCCGCCCGATGTGGACATGCGGACGGTCCCTTTCACTTTTTCGATGGTTATATCGCCGCCCGCGGTGGAACCGACTGCATCACCGGTCAGATTTCCCTGCAGTTCAATGTCGCCGCCGGATGTGCGGAGTTCCAGTTTCGTCTGCGAAGGGACGGTGATCATGAATCTGCCGTCGCTGTTGTTTCCCCATTTCGGCCGGTAGGTCACGCGCACTTCATCGCCGGACTGCGATAACTTCACGAATTCCATATCATCCTCATCGATCCGCTCCACCACCACGTTGATCTCGTTCTTCTCCCACGTCTTGATCAGGATCTCGCAGCCGGTCACGGAAACATCGAGTGAACTCCCTTTCCCTACCGTAAACGATTGTTCTTTTGTGGACTGCCTTCCCGAAGCTTCGGCAAGCGGTGCCAGGCGACCTCCTCCGGCGGAAGCTCCTCTGCCGGTCGAACGGGCACTTTCCTGGTCATTTGCACTCATTGCCGCGGAAACGATCATCATCATCATAATGATAGCTGAGACGAATTTGGTTTTCATTGATAGATCTCCTTCACTAAATTGACCGCACGGTTGCGGATATAATTATTCTGTTCCTTTTTAATTTGCTGTTTCAATGCGTTGATGGTCGACTCGTCGAATTTTGTTCCGTCCATTTTTGCGAATTCCAGCGCATTGATGGCGGCAACACGAAGTCCGGAATTGGAATCCTTCGCGATCACAAACAACAGTGCATCACGGATCTCCTTATCCGAACCGTACTGCTGCAACACCCGAAGCGCTTCACGCCGGACGCCGGGATTCTTATCGGTCTTGAGCGAAGTGATGAGCGCGATCTTGATGGCCGGATCGATGGAAGTCTTATTCTCCGTCTGATTTCGGATGGCGTTCACCGATGAGAGCCGCACACCGTCGTTCGATTCGTTGAGCAATGCATGCGTCAGCAGCCGCTGGATCTGAGGATCGTCAATCTTTCCCTTCACGTGCATCGGCGCGACCGCTTCAAATTCGAATTCAATCTCGCCGTCCGACGCATCGCTGTCAATGAACCGCACATTCTCGATGGTTGTCTGCGGAATAGTGTTGGACGTATTCGAGACAGGCTGGAGGATCATTTGGTCCTGCCTGTTCAACGGAACGAATGAATAATATCCTATGAGCAGTCCCAGCAGCAACATGCCGATGCCGCTCAGGACGAATTTCGGTTCGAACAATTCAGAGAATGTCCGACCAAGACGGACCGTGAATGATTCTTTTCTCCGTTCATTCCGCAGTGCTTCGCGCAGCTGTGTACGGGCATCACTCAGGAGTTCATCCGACGTGACCGGCGAGGTGTTCTCGGACAGGAATGCACCGAACTTCTTCATTTCCTGCAGTTCCTTTTTCATCTCCGGATGGCGCTTCAGATACGCATCGAGCGTTTCCTGTTCGTCCGGACTAAGCTCACCGTAAACGGAAAGCTGCATCAATTCTTTGATCTCTTCTTTTTTCATCATTCGTTATCGCTCAATTGGTAAGGTATTACACTTTCATACTCTGCCACAAAGGCACAAAGACAGAAAATTTGCGTTGAGAATACTAAACTGAAATACTTTTATTCATACAGATCATGGAGCCGCGCCCTCATTTTATGCGTGGCGTCGAACAGATATTTCTTCACAGTCCCTTCCGCACAGTCCATCATCACTGCAATGTCCTTCAACTTATAATCCTGATAGTGACGAAGCGTGAAGACCAGTCTTTGCTGCGGAGAGAGTTCCTTCAATGCGGAATCGATCCGCTCCGTGATCTCGTTCCCCTGCAGGTGTGAATCGGTCCTGTTTCCGCTGACGGCATGTTCCTGATGGATCTCTTCATCATCACTGTCTATCGAAAGAGCGGAGTGTTTTTTTTTCCGCTCTTTGTGCGTCAAACAGACATTCGTTGCGATCCGGTAAAGCCATGTCGAGAATTCACTCTTCAATTGGAACTTCGGCAGTCCTTTGAATACACGGATGAAGGTCTCCTGATAGATATCCTTCGCATCGTCCGAACTCTGCGTATAACGCGCGGCAATATTGAGCACCACCTGATCATAGCGGAAGATCAGCTGCTCGAATGCCGTCGCATTCCCCGATTTGGACTGCTCTATGAGTTCTTCGTCTGTCAGTGTCATTTGACTGTGTTTAGGGATTAGACCGGGAGTATACCGAAAAGGTTGTGGCTGTACCGGTATAATGTACACTTTTTGGGAAATCTTTTTATGATGGAATTTGGCGGGAAAAATGAGATCTTCTGCTCAAAATGGGCAGAAGTTAATGAATGGGAATGTTCTCTCGAAGATAGGAGCGGACAGTGTTCTGTTCACAAAAATCCGTTATGCCATTCGAACGGATGCTTGTTTTGAATGCATCCAGCAGTATCCATAAAAGAGAACCGGTATGATGCTGACGATGATGAACGGCATCGCCTTCGACCCGGCGGCATATCCGAAGAACAGAATTGCGTTGATCACAATAAAGAGACTTCCGACCCTCTCCCATTTCAGCGAGACCAAATATCCGAGCAGAAGCAGAAAGTGGGAACCTTGAGCGAACCAGACCCGGATCGGCGGAGTGTGCATGGATTCAATTCTGAACCAGGAAAGATGCTCAATGAAGAACGAGCCCCAGAGGATGAACAGAAAAAATGCGAGAACACGGCCGACGGTCCTGATGATAGTGATTCTGTCGATATGGAGCTGCATGATTCCTCCGTTCGAACAAGATGGGATGTCTGGAAGGAACAGGTCCTCACCGCAGTGTACGCTCCGATGAGGACCGTAATCCTTAATATTACCGTACTGCGGGATTGGACGATTCGATCGTCAGCACTCTCCGTTTGGGGAATGACTTT
>CALROS020000035.1:0-9347 GCA_943369855.1 Chitinophaga pinensis
AAGGGCAAGAGAATATTGTGGTGTAGAAATTTTCAGATTTATATTATGATGGAAACAATGTAGGCGCGGACGCCAGTCCGCGCAAATACATATTCAGGGAACGGTGTAGCACCGTTCCTACATTACGAGAATATATGTAGGTGCGGACGCCAGTCCGCACAGCATCAACTTGGAATATAAAACCAAAAAGCAATATCGACTACCTCATTTTAATTATGCAAGATCGGGATATTATTTTATTACAATCTGTTCCCATCAAAGAAAAGAAATATTTTCAACCATTCATAATGGCAGAGTGATTCTTACTGACGTTGGCGAGGCAATTGAACGTTCATGGGAGTATATTCCCACCAGTTCACCTTTCGCGTCGTTAGATGAATTTGTTATTATGCCTAATCATCTGCATGGAATTATTTTGATCGATAACCCAGATCAATCCGATGTTGCTGATATCAGATTTGAAATGAGGAAAAGAACGCTTTCGGTGGTTATGCGAACATTCAAGGCGGCGGCGACAGCCAACGCTCGAAAAATACACCCAGCGATAGATCTGTGGCAGCCTAGATTTTTTGACAGAATTATTCGAAATGAACAGGAATTGCAAAGGATTAGAAAATATATTGTTGATAATCCGCAGCAATGGGATGAAGATCGTAATAATCCGCAGAATATTATGATGTAATAGGAACGGACTGGCGTCCGTTCCTACATTTCAGCGGCAGGTTTTGAGGGCTCTGTCATTTCCTCTGCCTTCGCCTCTTTTGAGAAGAATGTATACATCGCAGGAATGACGAACAGTGTCAGAATAAGGGAGAAGAACAATCCGCCGATGACGACGATACCCATGGACACGCGGCTCTTCGCGCCGTTGCCGAGCGCCAGTGCGATCGGAAGTGCACCGAGCATTGTCGCCAGACTTGTCATTAAGATTGGACGGAAACGTGCGACTGCGGAGATCTGTGCGGCCTCCATCAGTTTCAATCCCTTTTCCTTCTGTTGATTCGCGAACTCCACGATCAAAATTCCATTCTTCGTTACGAGCCCCACAAGCATGATAATGCCGATCTCGCTGAAGATGTTGAGCGTCTTTCCGAATATCCACAATGAGATCAGTGCACCGGCGAGCGCCAGCGGAACCGTGAGCATGATGGTGAACGGATCGACGAAGCTTTCGAACTGCGCAGCGAGCACAAGATAGATCAGCACCAGCGCAAGGATGAACGCGAAGAAGATGTTCGACGAACTTTCCGCATAGTCGCGTGAAGGACCGCTCAGCGCGGTGGTGAACGAATCATCCAGCACCAGTTTTGCGATCCGGTCCATCTCCGCAATGCCGTCCCCGATGGTCTTGCCGGGAGCAAGTCCCGCGGAGACCGTCGCCGCTTTGAATCTGTTGAAATGATACAGCTGCGGAGGGGCGCTCTGTTCCTTCAGTGTAACGAGATTATCCAATTGGATCAGTTGTCCGGCATTGTTCCGCACGTAGAGCGACGTCAGATCGAGCGGTTCATCGCGGTCCGTACGGTTCACCTGACCGATCACTTGATACTGGAATCCGTTCATCTCGAAGTACGAGAACCGCTGTCCGCTGAACGCGAGCTGCAGTGTCTGTGCGATGTCGATCACGGAGACGCCGAGACTGCGCGCTCTGTCGCGGTCGATGGAGAGGTCCAGCTGCGGTTTGTTGAATTTCAGATTCACATCTGACGTAATGAACACGCTGCTCTTGTTCACCTCTTCCTGGAATTTCGGGACGAACTCACGGAGCTTATCAAAGTCCTGATTCTGCAGCACATACTGTACGGGAAGCCCTACACGCGCGCCGCCGCCGCCGGCGGAGACGGTCTGTTCCTGAAGGACGAACACACGCGCTTCGGTCATCCTGCGCATCTTCGATGTAAGATAATCCGCTATCTCCTGCTGCGACCGTTTCCGTTCGGAGCCGTCCACGAGCATCAGTCTCGCCGTTCCGGTGTTGACAGCGCCGGATCCGGAGAAGCCGGGCGCGGTCACCGTGAGGAAGATCTTCTTTTCGGGGACGGAATCGTTGACGACCGCACTCAGCTTCTCCATGAATGCATCGGTGTATTCGAACGATGCGCCTTCGGGTGCCGTTGCGGAGATGCGGATGAATGAACGGTCATCCAGCGGAGAGAGTTCGGACTGCAGGAGTGCGCCGATGCCGATGATCGCTCCGACCGCAGCGGCAATGATGGCCGCCGCAACCCAGCGGTGATGCATGAATTGACCGAGCAGCCGTTCGTACATCTCGTTCATTTTCACGAAGAACGGTTCAGTGAGTTCGTAGAATTTTCCGTGTTTCTGTTCCTTGCGGATGAGCCGTGCGTTGAGCATCGGCGTGAGGGAGAGGGAAACGAACGCTGAGATCAGAACGGCTCCGGCGATCACCACGCCGAATTCACGGAACAGCCGTCCGACGAATCCCTGCAGAAAGATGACGGGGAGGAACACCGCCGCAAGCGTTATTGATGTTGAGATAACGGCGAAGAAGATCTCTTTGGAACCGGCATATGCCGCCTGAAGCGGCGGAAGTCCTTGTTCGACCTTCTTGAAGATATTCTCTGTGACGACGATACCGTCATCCACAACGAGTCCCGTTGCAAGCACGATCGCCAGCAGTGTCAGCACATTGATGGAATATCCCATGATATACATGATGAAGAATGCGCCGATGAGCGAGACAGGAATATCGATAAGAGGACGGAACGCGATGAGCCAATCACGGAAGAAGAGATAGATGATCAGGATAACAAGAAGGATGGCGATGAAGATCGTTTCCTGCACTTCGCCGATGGACTGTTTGATGAACCGTGTGTTATCGAGCGCAATATCAAGTTTGTAATCGGCGGGCAGGTCCTTTTTGATCTGTTCCACCCGTTTGAAGAACGCATCGGCGATCTCCACATAATTGCTTCCCGGCTGCGGAATGATGGCGACACCGACCATCGGTGTTCCGTTGATCTTCAGCACGGTCTCCTCGTTCTCCGGACCGAGATTTGCGTAACCGATATCGCTCAGCCGGATCGTTTTCGTTCCGTCGGATTTGATGATCAGATCGTTGAATTCCTCGACCGTCTTCATCTTTCCCTTGGTGTTCACGATCAGTTCTGTCTGATTTCCCGCGATCTTTCCGGAGGGGAGTTCCACATTCTCTTTGCTCAGCGCATTCTTCACATCGAGCGGTGTCAGTCCGTACGCCGCGAATTTGGACGGGTCCATCCAGATGCGCATTGCGTACCGTTTCTGTCCCCAGATCTGCGTGGAACTGACGCCGGGAATGGTCTGCAGGTTCTGCGCGATCACATTCTCCGCAAAGTCGCTCAGCTCCAGGATGTTCTTCGTCTCGCTTTGCACAGTAAGAGAAATGATCGCATCGGAATTCGCATCGCTCTTAGTGACGACGGGAGGGGAATCGATATCCTGCGGAAGCTGACGCGTTGCTCCCGATACTTTATCGCGCACGTCATTCGCGGCGGCTTCGAGATTCGCATCAAGATTGAACTCGACGGTGATGTTGCTCGTTCCCTGACTGCTGCTGGAAGAGATATTGCGAACGCCGGAGATGCCGTTGATCGCTTTTTCCAGCGGTTCGGTGATCTGCGATTCGATCACATCGGCATTCGCGCCGACGTAACTGGTGCGGACGGAGATGATCGGCGGATCGATGGCGGGATATTCGCGCACGCCGAGGAACTGGAAGCTGATGATCCCGAATAAAATGATCACCAGCGACATGACGATCGCAAGGACGGGACGCTGTATGCTGACGGAGGCAAGACTCATAGGAACAGTTTCAAGGTTCAGGGTTCAGGATTCAGGTAAGGTATCCGATTCATTCAATGGTGATCGATATTCCGAGCCCGGTTCTTTTAAATAGTTTGGTGTTTGGTGATCACGTTCAACGGCTTGAATGAACCGAAACAGCATTCCATTCAGTTTACGATATTCCGAAGACAAGGCGGTATACAATTCGTTAGAGATAAGTGATTTGGTCTCAAATAAATATCGAATGTGTTCAACAGTCTCTTCGGAAGATCCATATGCTCTGTAAAGATAATGGATATATTCATTTTTATATTTTCGAAGCGCATATCCTTCCACAATATTTGTGGAAACCGATTTTGCCGATCGTCTGACCTGGCTTCCTTCTTCATACATCTCGAACTTTGGAAGTTGCAACGTCATTTCGTGCACCCGCACCCCAAGTGCGTGAGATAAATGATAAATTTCCAGTTTAGTGTATCCTTCTTCCATCCGCATCTCGATACGTGAGACATGCATCCTGAAACCTGAAACATAAAACTACTTATTTTACAAGCACATTGACCGCCATCCCCGGCCGCGCCTGCATCAATCCGGTGGTGAGCACGGTATCGCCGGCGTTGAGCCCGCTGAGGATCTGAACACTCGACGCTGTGCGGATACCCGTCTGTACGGGAAGTGAGACCACAACCCCTCTCCGCTTCACCAGGATCGATTGTCCTTTTAACACGGGGATGATGGACTGCGAAGGGACGAGCAGCGCATCCTGGATCTTCTTCAGACGGAGTTCGATCTGCACGTACGCTCCCGGGAAGATCTTCTCGTTCTTGTTGTCGCACAGTGCGCGGAGCTGCAGAGTACGTGTAACGGGATCGATCTTCGGTTCGATGGCGTACAGTTTTCCGGTGAAATCGAGATGGGTCTCGTCACTGCTGAACTGCACAAGATCGCCCACGCGTACGTCATCCGCATATTTTTCGGGAATGGAGAAGTCGACCTTCAGCGGATTGATCTTCTGGATGGAAGCGATGCGGGTCGTCTGCGACACATATCCGCCCTCGCTGATGTAACGGAGTCCTACGATGCCGTCGAACGGCGAACGGATCTCGCGCTTGCGGATGGAGGAGACGAGATTCTCGCGGTCCGCCTTCAGCGTGTTCACCTGATTTAGCGCGATGTCGTACTGTTCCTTGCTGATGCCGTTGATCTCATACAATTGTTTCTGCCGTTTCTCCTGATCCGAAGCCAATTGGATCTGCAGTTCGGTCTTCTTCAGCTGAGCGCGAAGGTCATCGTCGTTGATCTTTACAAGAAGATCGTTCTTCTTCACGTGTGTCCCTTCGGTGAATGCGATCTTTTCGATCCTGCCTGCCGCTTCCGTCACCAGATCGACCGATTCCGACGCAAGCACCGTTCCCGATGAACGGACGATATTATCGAGCGCCTGAGGAGTGATCACGACACCGTTCACCGTCATCGGAGCGCCCTGTGGCCCGTTTTTCGGCGTATTGCCCTGCGATTTTGATGTGCATGAAGAGAGAGTGAGCAGAAAGCTCAGTGGTATAAGAAGGAGTAATGCCTGTGATTTTATCATAGAGGATGCGGTCATGGTCAATTTGGACAACGGAATCGGCAATCCGTTTAATATACTATTATTCTATAATAGAGTGAACGATGAAAGTACAGTTCGTTGTAAACATTGACAATTGTCTCTGATTGCATTGCGGAAATTCTTTCGTTACTTTTCTGCACCCAGCCACGATCACGCCATCTAAATCAGTCATCTATGAAAAAAATCTATCTGTTCCTCTGCGCCGTTACGATCCTTTTCGCTCAGCGTCCGTCGCCGTATGCAGCCGAGACCGCACGGCACTCCGAAGCGTGGGTGAAGAACGGCATCATCTACGAGATCTATCCCCGCGCATTCTCCAACGAGGGGAATTTTGCCGGCATTGAAAAGAGACTTCCCGAATTGAAAAAACTCGGCGTCACCATTCTGTGGCTCATGCCGATCCATCCGGTGGGAATTGAACAGCGGAAAGGTTCGCTCGGCTCTCCGTATTCCATCAAGGATTACTACGGCATCAATCCCGAATTCGGCACGCTGCAGGATTTCAAACGGCTCGTAAAAAAGTCACATGAGACGGGATTCAGGATCGTGATCGACCTCGTGGCGAATCACACATCGTGGGACAGCCGCATGTTCAAAGAACATCCCGAATGGTTCACGAAAGATTCCACGGGAAAATTCGTTCCGCCGGTGGCGGATTGGTCCGATGTGGTGGACCTGAATTATTCCAATGCCGATCTGCGTCATTATATGATCGAGATGCTCAAATACTGGGTGCGCGATATCGGGCTGGACGGATTCCGCTGCGACGTGGCCGAGATGGTCCCGACCGATTTCTGGAATGAAGCACGCGCCGCGCTCGATTCCATCAGACCGGTGATGATGCTTGCCGAAGGACAATATCCCGAACATCACGTGAAAGCATTCGATCTGACCTATTCCTGGAACTTGTATGGTGATCTCGCTCCTATCCTGAGCGGTGAGAAAAGTGTAGCGGAATTCGACACTGTTCTTTCCCGTGAAGCCGCTGCATATCCGAAAGGTTCCATCCGAATGCGCTTCAGTTCCAATCACGACGAGAATGCGTGGGACAAACCGGACGTGGAGAAGTTCGGCGCCGACGGTGCAAAGCTTGCCGCAGTGCTGGTGAATACGTTTCCCGGTGCACCGCTGCTCTATAATGGGCAGGAGGTCGGGAACAACATCAAACTCGGACTGTTCGAAAAATTCGAGATCGACTGGACCAAAGGAAAAGAGTACAGTGATTTCTACACCAAACTCTATTCGATACGGAAGAAGAATCCTGCCTTATCGACGGGAGAATTCCTCCGCGTACAGAACGATCGTCCTGAGCGGGTCTATTCATTCCTCCGCACACAGGGAAAGAACACCGTCCTTGCCGTGCTGAATTTTTCAAAGGAAGAACAGAAAACAATAGTTGAACTTCCTGCATCAAAGAAGAACAAAAAATTCATCGATGCATTCTCCGGAAAGAACATTATCCCGGCCAAAGATGGATCGGTCACACTTCCGCCGCACGGTTATGCGCTGTGGATCGTCCAATAACGAAAGGAACCCATGAAACCCGAACGACTCGTTTCTCTTGATGCATTCCGCGGATTCACTATCGCCGGAATGATCCTCGTCAATAATCCCGGCTCGTGGAGCAACATCTATCCTCAGCTGGAACACGCTTCGTGGAGCGGATGGACATTCACCGACTTCATCTTCCCGTTCTTTTTGTGGATCGTCGGTGTATCGATGACTTTCTCCTTCGCCGTACGAAGGTCCAAAGGTGATGACAATACGAAATTACTGCTTGGAGTCCTGCGCCGCTCGGCGATCATGTTCGGACTCGGATTGTTCCTTGCCGGATTCCCGTTCGGAATGCTGTGGGGACACCACTTCGAATGGGCGACCATCCGTATTCCCGGAGTGCTGCAGAGGATCGCGGTCTGTTATTTGATCTCTTCCGTCATCTATCTTAATACATCCATGCGCGGAGTGATTGCCGCCATCGGAGCACTGTTCGTTACGTATTGGCTCTTCATGGTCTATTATCCGGTACCGGAGATCGGCGCGGGATTGTTCGAGAAAGGGAGGAACTTTGCGGCATATATCGACTCGATGTTCCTGACGGGACATATGTGGGGTGCGACAAAAACGTGGGATCCCGAAGGACTCTTCAGCACTCTTCCTGCTATCGCTTCTTCGCTGTTCGGTGCCATTACGGGCGATTATCTCCGCCAATCACCGCATGACAAGACCGAGAAATCGGTCTGGATGTTCGTCTTCGGTTCGGGATTCCTTCTGCTCGGCGCAATTCTGGATATGTGGATGCCGATCAACAAAAGTCTCTGGACCGTCTCATATACCATCTTCATGGCCGGTTGGGCGCTCTGCATCTTCGGTATCTTCTATTTCCTGATCGATGCCAAAGGGATCAAGAAATGGGCATATCCGTTCATTGTGTACGGCATGAATGCCATTTTCGTCTTCGTCCTTTCTGGTGTGGTCGGTCGCGCGATGGGATTATGGAAGTTCAATGTGCTGCTGAGCGACGGAACATTCAAAGATGTTTCCATCAAGACAATCATTACGCAGAATCTGTTCGAACCGTTCTTCTCGCCGCTCAATGCGTCGCTGATGCACGCCATCGTCTGGATCAGTGTGATGTATCTTGTGGTGTGGGTAATGTATAAGAGAAAATGGTTTGTGAAGATATAAGAACAGAGGATCAGTCATCAGAAGATCAGACTATTAGAGTTCCAACGTGCCATGCCGAGTTGAAAGAGGCGTGGCATTATTTTACCGTCAAGAACATTCTCCGCGAAGGTCGCGAAGAACGCTAAGAATAGTATTGAAATGAAAAAAACAGATTATTCCATACCCATGCTGAAAGCGCAGACAGCGTCGCTGCCGTTCGCTGTCGCTGCAGTCGGCGAGGTGGGACTCTTTGCAGCGGTGTGGGGCGGAGCACCCATCAAAGCGGCGGCGGACATCCTTCTGCCGTGGTATTTCCTGCCGATCTTTGTTGTTGGTATCATTATCCACGAGTTGATCCACGCTGTGTCGTGGATGATCGCGGGAAAACTCTCCTTCAAACAGATGAAGTTCGGATTCCAGCTGAAGACACTCACGCCCTACGCGCACTGCACTGTTCCCATCAAGAAGAGCGCATACGTCTTCGGAACTCTGATGCCCGCTATCATTCTTGGCTTGATCCCGTTCGTCGCTGCACTCCGTGATGGTAACGGCTGGATCCTTATCATCGCCGTCCTCTTTACGTTCGCCGCCGTCGGCGATTTCCTCATCGTCTGGCTCATCCGCACCGTTGCATGGGATGCGCTGGTGGAGGACCATCCGGAGAATGCCGGATGTTTTGTTTATGAAAAACCTGTTGAGAACGGAGAGGACAAATGAACATGGTCCGCGCAGCGCTGCTCGCAGCAATTTGCTGGTGCAGTTACTCGATATCGATCTTTGCGCAGAGCGATTCACTGTTCCTTGCCGAACATCTGGCAATGGGGAATCCCAATCACGCATCGGCGCATCTCAATACTCCGCAGAATTATCTGCTGGTGAAACGGCAGTATGTTCATTCCTACAACCGATTGTTAGGCATCCCCAATTGGGTGGCGTGGCACACTGATTCCACATGGCTTGGGGCTCTGCAGAGGAGCAATGATTTTCGTGCAGACACAACGCTGCCGGAGCATTGGTATCACGTGAACGAGAAAAGTTATCGGAAGAGCGGCTACGACCGCGGTCATATGTGTCCTTCGGGGGACCGGACCGCTGATGCAGAGGATAATTCCGCGACCTTCTACATGACGAATATGATCCCGCAGGCGGGGAATAATAATCAAGGACCGTGGGCCGCCCTGGAAATATATTGCCGTGACCTGGTGAAAGCAGGAAAGGAAGTGTACATCTATTGCGGCGGTGCCGGCGCGAGGGGATTCATCGACAGCGGAAGAGTGCAGGTTCCGGA
>CALROS020000036.1:0-9295 GCA_943369855.1 Chitinophaga pinensis
AATGGCTGATTTTATTACTTTAAATGTAGAGGAAATTCAAAGGAGATGCAAGAACATTTTATTGCAATCCCGACAGGATCATGTGTCCTAGTTTATCCCGTTTGGTCTTGAGATACCGTTCATTCGTAATTGATGCTTTCACTTCGATGGATATCCGTTCGGAAATTTCGATGCCGAAACCTTTCAGTCCGACGATCTTCTTCGGATTGTTCGTGAGAAGGCGTACGCTCTTGACTCCAAGATCCAAAAGGATCTGTGCCGCAAGACTGTAATCGCGAACGTCGGCATGGAAGCCCAGCGCTTCATTTGCTTCGACAGTATCCTTCCCTTCGTCCTGAAGTTTGTATGCTCTCAGTTTATTCATCAGTCCGATACCGCGTCCTTCCTGGCGCATATACAGAACGATACCGCTTCCCTCTTTGTCGATCATTTCCATGGAGGTGTGAAGCTGTTCATTGCAGTCGCAGCGCAGCGAACCGAAGACATCGCCGGTGAGGCATTCTGAATGGACGCGGACGAGCATCGGCTTTGACGGATCGACCGCTCCCTTGACAAGTGCAATATGTTCCTTCTCATCAACCGAAGATTGATACAAATGAACATCGAACTTACCGTTCGCGGTCGGGAGCTGTGTTGTTACAACCCTGCGCACAAGCTTTTCGCGATGACGGCGGTATTCAACAAGATCCTTGATGGAAATGATCTTCAGACCGAATAGTTTTGCGATATCCATCAACTGAGGAAGACGGGCCATCGTTCCGTCATCATTCATGATCTCGACAAGAGCACCGGCTGGATAAAGACCAGCCAGCGTACACAGATCGACAACGGCTTCCGTATGTCCGGCCCTTCGCAATACTCCTCCCTCAACAGCACGGAGAGGGAAGATATGTCCCGGTCTGCCAAAGTCGTTCGCTTTCGTTTCAGGAAGTGTAAGGGCTTTGATCGTTCTGGCCCGGTCCGATGCCGAGACTCCGGTGGATGTTCCATGCAGCAGATCGATCGGAACCGTGAATGGAGTTTCATGAAGAGAGGTATTATTCTCCACCATCGGTTCCAGATGGAGTTCCGTCGCCCTCTGCGCAGTGACAGAAGCACATAAAATTCCCCGGCCGTGTTTCACGAAGAAATTGACCGTCTCAGGAGTAATGGATTCCGCAGCAGCGACAAAGTCCCCTTCGTTCTCCCTGTCCTCATCATCAACAACAATGATCACTTTCCCGTTCTTGAGGTCCTGCAGAGCTTCATCGATCGTATGTAATGTAGAAGGCATTATTTTGTTAAGCTTTCAACTTCACCTTGTTTATTGACTACGGAGATGGAATTCCGTTCGATCTTCACTTTTACTTTATCAGCGATCTCGATCAATGCGGTCTTTTCGTCGATCGATACGACTTCGGCATGGAGTCCGCCAGCAGTGATGATCTTATCCCCTTTTTTGATCTGTCCGAGCAGTGCTTCGCGTTCTTTTTGACGTTTCTGCTGAGGACGAATGATCATCAAATAGAAGATACCGATGATCAAAGCGAACATGATCAGCGTGCTGTAGATCTCTCCGCCGCCCTGTCCCTGCTGTGCCGGTGCCATTGCTAATACTGAACCAAACATGATAACTCCCTTATGCTAAATGATTTATAGATGTGTATGAAACTAAATTTGAGCAGACATTCTTTCGAGCATCTCTTTCTTCCACGGTGCAAATGTGTTGTTAAGGATATTCTTCCGGGCTTCCTTTACCAGCCAAAGGTAGAACGCCAAATTGTGAATTGACGCTAATTGAAGCCCGAGGATCTCATCGACCTGAAACAAATGGCGAAGGTATCCTTTGGAGTAATTTTTATTTGTATAACTGTCGAAATCACCGTCCAACGGCTGTTCATCGGACTTCCATTTGGCATTTTTGATATTCACCCGTCCGTTACGTGTGAATAATGTTCCGTTCCGGCCGTTCCTGGTCGGCATGACACAGTCGAACATATCAATACCCCGGTCGATACTTTCCAGGATATTCTCCGGTGTACCGACTCCCATTAGATATCTCGGTTTCTCTTTCGGCAGGAATTGTGTCGTGAATTCCGTCAAATCATTCATTGTTTCCGCCGGTTCGCCCACAGCAAGTCCGCCAACGGCATATCCTTCAAAATTCAAGTCTACAAGTGCATTTGCACTATCTGAACGGAGATGTTTGAAGACACTTCCCTGCACGATAGCAAATAACGCCTGCTGATGGCCGTAGAGCGGTGCAGAATCGTTCAACGCCTGCTGACATAGCTTTGCCCATTTCACTGTCAGTTTGTTCGATTCCCTTGCATATGTTTCATCACACGGATACGGAGGGCATTCATCAAGCACCATCATAATATCTGAACCGATGGCACGTTGTATCTCTACCACTTTCTGAGGCGTGAAAAAATGCGCAGATCCGTCCAAATGTGATTTGAATGTAACGCCGTCCTGCGAGATCTTCCGAAGTTCGGTAAGACTGAAAACCTGGTAACCGCCGCTGTCCGTTAGAATAGGACCCTGCCAATTCATGAACTTGTGAAGACCGCCCATGGATCGCATCACATCCATACCGGGACGAAGATACAAATGATACGTATTTCCTAGAATGATCTGAGCACCAAGTTCGGTCAATTCTCTTTGTTCAACAGCTTTCACCGTCCCTTGTGTTCCCACCGGCATAAAGATCGGAGTTTCGATCACGCCATGGTCCGTCCGGAGCAGACCGGCGCGTGCTGATGAATCCGTATGTAAAAGATCAAATTTCACTGATACCAATTTTTAAATGAACGATCAATAAGCGGGATGTTACTGCTTCAGCTCTTTATCTTCGATGATCGCCCACATCTCATCTGTAGTCTTCGCAAGCCGTTCTGCGAGACTGATGAGGATCTTGTTGGCAATATCCGGATGATTCCTGATCACTTCATCGATGCTGCTCTCAACCACCATCACTTCGGAATCCTCCAGAGCACGCATTGTGGCCGTTCTCGGACGTGCGAGTAAACCGCTCAATTCTCCGAAGATGACGCCGCGCTCGGAGAATTCATTCATCTGAAGTTCGCCTTTGAACACACCGACCCGTCCGCTCACAAGCACATACCAATCGAAAGCAAGTTCACCCTCTTTCGTGATAATATCATCTTTTTTGAATGTTTTTTTCTTCTGTAATAACGCCATAGCTGCTCCGATTAATTATGGTGACAACCGAACGATCTTCCAATGACCATCCTTTTGAAGACGATAGGAGACCCTGTCATGAAGACGGTTCGATCTTCCCTGCCAGAATTCAAATTCGTCAGGAATAACTCGATAACCGCCCCATTGCGGCGGAAGCGGGATCTGACCGTTCTTGAATTTTTCCAGCATCTCCATGAATGCCTTCTCAAGAAGAGAACGGGCGGAGATCTCACTGCTTTGCTGTGAGGCCCATGCGCCTAACTGTGAATCGATGGGACGAGTTCTAAAGTATTCATACGATTCTGCCGGCGTGATCTTTTCAACGTTCCCGACGATCCGAACCTGACGTTCCAACGGTTCCCAAAACAGCAGAAGCGCTGCCTGAGGATTCTCTTTCAGATTCTTCGATTTTGCACTTTCGTAGTTCGTAAAGAAGACGAATCCCTTCTCATCATAGTTCTTTAGAAGGACCATACGTGCTGAAGGACGTCCATTGATATCAGCTGTCGCCAATGTCATCGCATTTACCTCAGGGATCTCCGAACGAACCGCTTCCCTGAACCAAATATTGAACTGATCGAACGGACTCTTCTCGACCTCATGTTCATCGAGTGTTCCCTTCTTATAATCGGTCCTGATATCGGCGATATTCATCTTCTCTGAATTCATTGACTGAATATAGCGAAAATTTGGCTCGCGTAGAAGAAAAGAAAAATCCCCAATGTGTGTCATTGGGGATCTCCTTTTTTTGTTACGCTGTCCTTAACGGTTATTTGCTCTTATCAGGGAACGGCGGAGGATTCGGAACATGATATTTGAAGTTCTTCATCTCTTCTTTGATCACCTCGATCGCTTTCAGTAACTGCTGATCTGTTCCGCTGAATTCAGTGGCAGGATCGTTGTCCACTACAATATCTGGATCGACACCGTGACCTTCCATGATCCAGCTGGTCCCTTCATTATCATAACGGGAGAATTCGGGACGATTCATGAATCCGCCGTCGACGATCGGTAAGGAACCGCGGATACCGACAACACCGCCCCAAGAACGCTTGCCGATCAATTTCCCGATACCGTATTTCCGGAACCTGTACGGGAAGATATCACCGTCCGAAGCGGAGAACTCATCCAGCAGCAACACTTTGGGACCGTAATGCATACCATCCGGATTGAGTGTCGGCGTACCGTTCCGCTGATACCCGACCATCGCCGGCTGCCGGTTCAGTCGTTCTGTGATCATCGGTGAAACATTACCGCCGCCGTTACCGCGGTCATCAATAATGAGCGCCTCTTTCTGAACCTGCGGATAGAAATGTTTCGAGAATTCATTCAATCCGTTCACTCCCATATCGGGAATGTGGATGTACCCGATCTTTCCGTCCGATGCTTTATTGACCACTTCGATATTATGTTCGACCCAATTATAATAATATAATGATGCTTCGCTTCCGATCGGTATGACGGTTTCCTCATGACTTCCCGCCTCCTTCGCGGCGGAATTCACTTTGAGTTTCACCTGTTTTCCGACAGTTCCTACCAACGCTTCAAAGATATCCACCATCTCATTTGTCGGTCTTTCGTTCACGGCTATGATGTAGTCCCCTTCTTTGACATCAACACCGATCTCCGTCAGCGGAGAACGCAACGATGCATCCCAATTCTGTCCTTTCAGTATCATTGTGATACGGTAGAATTTTGTTGAGGCATCCCGTTCGATCTTCGCACCGAGGAGTCCGAGTTTGATCCGTTCCGGTTTCGGGTAGTCACCGCCGCCGACGTATGCGTGTCCGATATTAAGTTCGGAGATCATCTCACCGATGACATATGTCAGGTCAACCCGGTGATTCACATAGGGCAGCAGCTGGGAATAATTCTCTTTCATCTTCTTCCAGTCCACACCGTGCATATTCGGTGTCCAGAAGAAATCGCGCATCTGCCGCCACGATTCGTTGAAGATCTGAGTCCACTCTTCTCGTTTATTCAGATTCATCTTCAGATCGGAGAGATTCAACTTGTCCTTCAATTCGACTTTGCCGGACGGAAGATCGATGATCCCATATGCACCATCCTGTTCTACGATCATCTTTTTATTATCGGCGGAGATCTCATATCCATTGACATCGCCCAACTCCGTCTCTTTGAGCTTATCGAGTTCATACAGGAAGAATTTGGATCGTGCATCCTTGCTCCCTGACCGTATATAATAGACCTTGTCGCCGATGACATTCAGATTGCGGTAACTGGACGCAGTCACCGGCAGACCGGCGATGCGGCTCTGTATTCCGTCAGCATCGATCTTTACAACAATTGATTTCGCATCATCTTTTTTCTTATCGTCTCCCTTCGGTTTTTCTTCCGGTTTCTTTGCGTCATCTTTGATCTTTACCTCATCGCTCTTCGGTTCAAAGGGAGATTTTGTATCCTTTGACAATGCAACGAAATAAATCTTCGACATATCCTGATAGATATGATTCCATTCGGTGGAAGAATAGACGGGGCTGAATGAACGGTTCGAGACGAAGAAAAGATATTTCCCATCCGAACTGAAGACAGGATTTCCGGATTCATACCAGCCGTCCGTGATATCGACGGTCTGTTTTGAATCGAGAGAATATACTTTTACCTTGCTCATCACATCAGCTTCGGGATTCATGTAGGTGATCCATTTCGAATCGGGCGACCACGCGTAATCGGAATACTCAAATACTTTTGACTCAGCGACCAGAGTCACCGCTTTGGAATCAACATCTACATACTGCAGCCGCTGTGCACGGTCCGCCCAGAGAAGCTTTTTCCCGTCCGGCGACCAGTACGGCTGATATTTGTAATTGTCGGAATTCTTTGTGATCTGGACAGGTTCGCCTAATCCGTCCTGCGGACGCATCCAGATCTCATCCTCTCCGGTAGCATCGGAGATATATGAGATCCATTTCCCGTCCGGCGACCATTTGGAATTTCGTTCATGCACTCCTGATGTTTTCGTCAGATTCCGCGTGTTACCGTATTTAGCGGGAACGGTGAATATCTCACCGCGGGATCCGAACAATGCTCTATTACCATCCGGAGAGATCTCGTAATTCGTCACGCTCTTGCTGACATCGATGATCCCGCCGCGTGCGGACTCACCGTCGTCATTGATCTGAATGGAAAGCTGTTTCGCCGTTTCCGTCTTCAGATCGAATCGGATAATATATCCGCCGTTCTCAAAGACGATCGCATCATTCCCGAGCGAGGGAAATTTGATATCGAAATCTTTATAGAACGTATGCTGTTTCGTTTCTTTGGTTGTCAGGTCATACGAATAGAGATTCATCCTTTTGTTCTTATCAGCACCGTCCCGGTCGGAAATGAAATAGATCTTATTTCCGCTCCACATCGGGAAGATATCCTGTCCCGGATCATTGGTGATATCTTCGATCTTCTTCGACGCAAAATCGTAGATCCAGATATCATCCGCCTGACCGCCGCGGTACCGTTTCCATGTTCGGAATTCACGGAAGATGCGGTTGTAGGCCATCTTCTTTCCGTCCGGCGAGAATGAATGCCATCCGCCGCGCGGAACAGGAATCTGCTCCGGAATTCCACCGTTGATGGATGCAGTGAACAATTGTCCTTTCCAGTCATTGAATTCGATCCTGCGTGAACGATAGACGACCGTTGCATTGTCCTTCCACGACATGACGATATTATTCGGCCCCATTCTGTCCGACACATCATCCCTGTCCAACGTTGCGGTATAGGTCAGCCGTTTCGGTATCCCTCCGTCAGACGGCATTACATACACCTCAGTGTTCCCGTCATACTGCGCGGTGAATGCGATATTCTTTCCATCCGGTGAGAAATGTGCGAACATTTCCATGCCGATGTCATTCGTCAGCGTCCGTGCAACACCGCCTGATGAAGGGACGGAATACAGGTCACCGGCATACGTGAAGACCACTTTATCCCCGTAGACGGCAGGAAAACGAAGCAGACGCGCTTCGTTCTGTGCAAAAGCGACAGAACACAACAAAACGATAACAATTAAGATTTTTTTCATTATGACTCCGTGTAAAGATCAGGTGTTAGGTATTAGGTAATAGGTTTTAGATAAAACTTTATAGATATAAAAAATTTATTTTGATGAACGTTCGAATCGTCCACCTTTTTCTGAATCAACTGAAACGGTATAGTTTGAGCCGCCGTCAACGATCCACCGGACTGCAACGGAGCCCATACCGGGAATATTGTCGATATTCAATCGCGAAGGATTCATCTTTTGATCTTTTAAAATACCGAGGTAGCGGTTCTCGAGGATACCGCCGGTAAGAACTGTTCCGCCTTTCAGAGATATCCAATCAGGACGAGTGATCCTATTCTTCACATCCTGATATGTATGCGTCGGAATAACGCGGGAGTTCGCAATGACTGCTGTGATCTCTTTGAGTCCGCCGGAAAGTTCTTTGACAATAATCGTGTCGACGGAAACTTTCGGTGTATGATAGAGATGGAATAATGTGAATGCCATATTGCGATGACACATATCCTCGATCATGAATGACGGTGCCGTACGAGTCCATGCTTTTTTGATGCCGCCGATCTCGATTTCACCGTACTGCGGATGCTGATATTTCTTCCACGGCACGATCCCTTCATTGAAGAGAAGGATCTTATCGAACCGATAGAGATCCTGCTGCGTTACATCGCGGGTTGAATCCTTTGCCCGGCGGAAGTAATCGAATTCACTCCACAGCTCATTCGTAAAGGAAAGGATCCCTCTGCCTCCATAGAACCATTCCACTTCTCCGCCATAAACAGTATACAGATCCTTCCAGATCACCATATATTTATATCCCGGCAGCTGCTCTTCGCCGAGTTGTCCGAGAAAATCATACGTCTGAATATCCTGACGGCTGTACGTCCCCTCATCTGTTTTTGAACCCGGCCCGCGAAGGATCATGCCGCCATTATTATGGAATGACTGAGCGGCAGCGATATTCGGATGCGCCAAAACAAAATCCTTGATCGAGCGGTTCTCAGGGAATGTGAACGGAAAATGATCGGAACCATTCTGAATATATCGCGGTGCCCAATTCCACGCCCAGTCCCTGTTCGGATCGTAGTATCCCGGAGTGTCTTCATTCACTTGACCGTCGCCGTCATTGTCGATCCCTTCCCACCCTAGTAATGTGTACTCCCCTTTTTCATCCGCCGCCGCCTGGATCATCAAACGGGGGTCCGAAGGATCGGTCTTATAGCGGCCGTTCGGATCCTTGATACGCATGAATGTGATATTCCCATCGCCGTCCAGATCGTCATATCCATCCTCATTGATCTCTCCGTCTCCGTCATCATCCCGCTTCGCCATTCCGCTCCTCGGAGAGTGCGGGTTGTTCGCGGAGTGGATGAAATAATCGCGTGCATCGGGATTGATCGTGGGAATGACATACAACGTTTTGTCATCCAGCAGCTGTTTGATCCATTCCACTTCATCATACAATTCAGAGATATACCAGGCAGTATACAACACAACTTCCGCCCCCTGGATCTCATTGGAATGGATGTTTCCGTCAATGTACATTGCGGGCTTGGTATCGGGATCTCCGTTCTTTCGGTTGGAAATGGTCATCATCCACATATCGCGGCCTTCTACCGACTTCCCTATGCTGGATACTTTTACCAGATTGGGATACGCTTTTTCCATTCGGACCATGATCTCATGAAGCTGTTTCGTGTCGTAATATCTGTTCCACGCGATCTCCACTTTCGGATCATTCGGCGCTCCCATCGCTTTCAGTGCACTGGAAGTGAATTCTTTGGACTGCTGAGCGAACGCCGAAAGCGTGATCACCGTGAGCAGAAATATTTTTCTCATGGTTTCTCCATTCAACCTGATGCCGGATTGTGAATGTATTTTCGATCCTAATTTTTGTCCTGTTCGTTTCACCGAAGTCGTCATTTCAACTCCACCGTAAGATCTGATGAACCGCACGTAGGACTTTCGGCAGAAACAGTGACCGGTCCTTTTCCAATCACGGTCCAAGAAAGCGAGCGGTAACCTCCGCTTCCTTTGATCGGCTCGATGATCTGCTTTACTCTCCCTGAAGAAACGGAATTCCCTTTTCCCGGATCC
>CALROS020000037.1:0-9153 GCA_943369855.1 Chitinophaga pinensis
GCAAATCATGTGTTCGAATTCGGTTTTACGCGCAAAGTGGTACCGCAGGACTCGGTGGGCATTTGGACCACCACACCGTATGTCACCTTTACTCCGTCCATCGAAGGAAAATTCATCTGGCAGGATTCGATGCGGCTCATCTTCACGCCCGATGCACCGCTTCCCGGCGATACAAAATTCTCCGGCGAACTGAATGTTGCGCTGCTGAAGAAGCTTTCCGGTGCATCATCATTCGCGGGAGAGGATGAGTTCAGCGTGGCAACGGAACATTTCATGCTGAAGCAGGCGGAATTTTTCTATGACCGTATCGGTGCATCACGGACGGTCGGTGTGAAGGCGAATCTTGAGTTCACATACCGGGTGCAGCCGGACGATGTCCGGAAATTTCTGAAGCTCGAAATTGACGGAAAGCCATATTCGGATATTCGGGTCATGACCACTGCATCCGGGAAGGTCATTCCGATCGAGATCGGTTCGCTGCAGCAACTTGAGAAACCGCGTTCCATCGCTGTCTCATTTTCGGATGAACTCCGCTCTCCGGAGACGAATACATCCATCAACCAGGGAAATCCGCTCACATATACATTGCCCGGACTGGAGGATCTGCGGATCTACGGCCACGAGTTCGGGTTTGACGGCGACAAGAGCTGGATCACGCTGAAATCGTCGCAGGAGATCGACCTGCGTACGGTGACAAAGTTCGTGACGCTCGATCCGTCGAGGACATTCACGGTGGAGAAAAGCGACGGCATGGGATTCACGCTGCGCGGAAAATTCGAGCCGGGTTCAACGTTCCAAATGACGGTGAAGAAGGGGCTCGAAAGCGTGCTCGGTGTGAAGCTGAAGAACGATTACACGGCCGATATCGTGATCGGAAATATCCAGCCATCGATCCGTTTCACATCGGCAGGTTCATACATGCTGCTCGGCGGTGCAAAAACAATCGATATCCGTACAACCAATATCCCTTCGCTGAGTGTCAATGTCAGTCAGATCTATCAGAACAATCTGGTGTTCTTCCTCGCCACCGGACGAGGATATGATTATGATTATTCGGGGGATGATGAAGGCGAAGGGAGTTATCACCGCTATTACCGCTATTCCGTCGGCAATTTCGGTAAGAGCATCGATCAAAAGGAGATCGTCCTGCCGCAGACGAAGAACAGAGAGATCACCACATCGCTCGATCTGAAACCGTATCTGAATACGGGACGGAAAGGATTCTTCCTGGTGGAAGTGTATAATCCGGAACAATCATGGAAACGTTCCTCCAAACTTGTGTCACTATCGGATATCGGGCTGATCGTAAAACGGAGCGAACAGCAGCTGAATGTCTTTGCGGTCAGCCTGGAAACGAACAGACCGTTGAGCGGCGTTACCATCGATCTGATCTCTTACAATAATCAGACCATGGCGACGATGCAGACGAACAGCGACGGGGTAGCGGCCTTCAATGATTTCGCTGAACTGAGCAAAGAGTTCACGCTCAATGTCGTTACTGCCCGCAAGGATGATGATTTTAATTTCATCTCGCTCGCCGACTACCGCGTTGAGACCTCGCGGTTCGATGTCGGAGGAAAATACGATGCCAAAGGGATGTATGATGCCTTCATGTACGGTGACAGGAATCTCTACCGCCCCGGCGAAAAGATCTTCCTCAGCGGTATCGTGAGGAATCTGAACAACGATCTTCCCGCCCAGCTTCCGGTACGGGTGAAGGTCTTCAATCCCCGCGGATCGATGCTGACGGATGTGAAACAGAATCTGAATGAACAGGGTTCGTTCGAGATGTCGTACACGGTGCCGATGTCCGCTGCGACCGGATCGTACCGGTTCGAACTGATGACCGGGGATGAGGTGTTCCTTGCTTCGTACACGGTGAGTGTCGAGGATTTCGTTCCGGACCGACTGCGGGTCACCGTTGTTCCGTCGAAGACAACGGCGAAACCGGGAGAGAGGATCTCCTATGCACTGCAGGCATTCAATTTCTTCGGTCCGCCGGCTTCGGGACGGAACTGGGAATTTGAAGGGACCTTCACCGCAATCCCGTATCAGTCGAAGCGATTCCCGGATTTTTATTTTTCCGATGCGAATGCTCCGGCCTATACAACGGAGCCGGTCGTGAAACAGGGAGAAACGGATTCGGAAGGGAAAGCGGATGCCGAATTCACCGTGCCGAAAGAAGTGACATCGTCGGGACTGCTTCGGGCACGTGCCCGCATTGCCGTGTTCGATGAATCCGGCAGACCGGTCTATCAGGTCGCACAGACGACCGTCTATCCGAAAGAGTATTATATCGGTGTGAAGAATACTGCGGGATATTATGTGAATCCGAACACGCCGCAGAAGATGAAACTCGTGGCAGTGGATGTGAACGATTCACCGATCAAAGGATTCAACGCGCATATCGAAGTGGTCCGCCGGGAATGGCATTCCGTTCTCCGTGTCCGCGAGAGCGGCGGAGGGCTCCGGTATGTATCGGAGAAGCGCGATATCGTCGTCAGTACACAGGAAGCCGTTCTTGATGACAAGCCGAAAGAGGTCACGTTCAGCGTTCCCCAATCGGGCGAGTATGCCGTGCGGGTTTCGAAAGCAGGGGACAGCGGATACAACCAGTTCGAATTCTATTCCTACAGCTGGCTGACGACGGACATCACGTCCTTTCAGATCGATCCCGAAGCGCATGTCGAAATCGTGCTTGATAAGCAGGTGTATGCACCGGGGGACAAAGCGAAACTCCTCTTCACAACGCCGTTCAACGGAACACTGCTCGTGACGGTGGAGCGGAATAAATTGTTCACATACAAATATCTTGAAACGAACAACAATACGGCATCGATGGATCTGGACGTTGACGATGCCTATCTGCCGAACGCGTATGTCACCGCCGTCCTTTTCCGGAAAGTGAAGGAGATGAACATTCCGCTCATGGCCGGTCATGGAATTGTTCCGCTGATGGTGGAACGGTTGTCGAACAAATTCTCCGTAACGATCGAAGCACCGCAGAAGATCCGTCCGAAACGCAAACAGACCGTCACGGTGAATGTCGGCGGCGAGAAGAATGTATTCGTTACGCTGGCGGCGGTCGACGAAGGGATCTGTCAGGTGAAGAATTATCAGACGCCCAATCCGTACACACACTTCTACGCAAAAAAAGCGTTGGAGGTGGAGACGTTCGATTTCTTCAGGGACCTGATCAACGAACCGGAACGGAAGAACAGCAGTACGGGAGGAAGCGATGACGCGATGACCGCAAAACGGACAAATCCGCTCGGCGTGATGAGATTCAAACCGGTCTCGCTCTGGTCCGGAATTGTCAGAACGGACGGCGACGGCAAAGCACAGATCACGCTCGACATTCCCGAATTCAACGGTGAATTACGGCTGATGGCCCTCGCATATAAAGGGGACAGATTCGGTTCAGCCCAGCTGCCGATGAAAGTGGCGGACCCGGTGGTCCTTTCGCCCTCATTGCCGCGGTTCCTCAGTCCGGGCGACGCCGTGACAATGCCGGTGAATGCATTCAACACAACGGAGAAACCTGTTTCACTCACATTCGAGATCACGGCGACCGGACCGGTGCGGGCCGACCAGAGGAATGTTTCCCTCGAACTACAGCCGAATCAGGAACGGTACGTGAATGTTCCGTTGACCGTCCAGAATCAGGTCGGGAAAGCTTCGGTGAAAGTGACGACGAAAGCGTTCGGTGAAACGATCGAATCGGTCACGGAGATACCGGTACGTCCGATCTCTCCGTTCGTGACGGAGAGCGTGACCGGTTCCGTGGACGGAGGGAGTTCATCAACGCTCGATATTCCGGCGGGATTCCTTGAATACGGAAGGTCATCGTACATAACGGTCTCACAATTTCCGATCGCCAATTTTGCGAAGGAGCTGAAATATCTCATCGGATATCCGCACGGATGTCTCGAACAGACCACATCGAAAGCCTTCCCGCAGATATATCTGCGCGACATTGCTCTCATCCTCGATCCTTCCATCCTGAGCAAAGGAAGTCCGGTCTATTTCGTGAACGAAGCGATCACGAAGATCAGTTCGATGCAGCGCGATGACGGTGCGTTCGAATATTGGCCCGGCGGCGGATATGTGAACGGATGGACCTCCGTCTATGCGACCCATTTTCTACAGGAGGCAAAGAAAGCCGGATATCAGGTACCCGAAGCGACCCTGACGGCGGCGGTGAATTCGCTTTATCCTGCAGTGCGGAGCAACGACACGTACGAGTACCGCTATATGGAGAATAATTCCGTTAAAGTAAAAAGGATCGCGAACAAGAATACCATCTATGGGCTCTACGTGCTTGCGCTTGCCGGAAAGCCGGAGCATTCCATCATGAATTTCTACAGAGCGAATCCTTCCCTGCTCACCGGTGATACTAGGCATCTGCTCGGCGGAGCGTATGCGCTGGCGGGGGACAGGAAAACGGCACTCGAGATCCTTCCGCAGGGAATTGTGGAGGAAGAGAGCAAGCGGACCGCCGGAGAATTCTTCGATTCACCGATCCGTTCAAAGGCGGTGATCGTCAACATCCTGCTGGATACCGATCCGAACAATCCTCTCATCCCGCGGTATCTGGATGAACTTTCGAAGATGTACGGCAGAGGAGACTGGTACACCACTCAGGAAAACGCGTTCACTCTTCTTGCCTTCGGAAAGGCAGCACGTCTCGCCGGAGCCGCCGGTAAGGTCACGGCGGTCCTCTCCGGCGCCGGTAAGCGGTACGACTACAGCGGCGGAAACAAACGGTACGATCTTGCCGCATCGTCAGGACAGATCACCGTATCCGCCAAAGGGGATGGACGAGTGTACTATTCCGTTGTGACGGACGGAATCCGTGCGGACGGAAAAGTACGGATCGAAGATAAGGGACTCCGCATCCGCAGGGAATTCTTTGACCGAAACGGCGTACCGATGAATCTCGATGCGGTGAAACAGAACTCCCTCATCATCGTGAAACTGACAGTTCAATCCGAGACCGGCAGTCTGGAGAATGTTGCTGTTACCGATCTGCTCCCGGCAGGATTCGAGATCGAAAATCCGCGGCTGACGGAGACAACGGAATACAGCTTCATCCGGAACGCTTCTACGCCTGATTATGTTGATGTCCGTGATGACCGCATCAATTATTACACCGGTTTCGACGGGGAGAGAACGAAGACGTTCTTCTACATGGTCCGCGCGGTCAGTAAAGGCGAGTTCCAATATGCGCCGGTCGTTGCCGAAGCGATGTATGACGGAAATTATTACTCGGCAAGCGGCGCCCGCGTTGTGAAGATCGTCGAGTGACCGTACCCTGTATTGTCATAGATAAGGAGTATAATGAAAACCGATCCGCTCATCACCGCATTGGTCCAACAGCTGGAGGAGGCATACCATCGCCGTGCCTGGCATGGGACGAATCTTCGCGGTTCGCTGAAAGGAGTCACGCTTGAACAACTCGTCCGTCGTCCGGCGAAGGACAGACATAATATCTGGGAGATCGCCGTGCATTGTGCATATTGGAAATATATCGTGCGACGGCGTTTGACCGGAGAACATCGGGGTTCATTTCCTCTCGCCGGAAGTAATTTCTTCCGGCGTCCGGAAGAACGGACGATTGCAGCCTGGAAGAGGGACCTTCGGCTGCTGAACGAGATGCACTCACTTCTTGTGAAGGAAGTGTCGCAACTTACTCCGCGGGACCTGCAGCGCTATCCCGGAGGAAGCAAATTTACCGCTCATCAGATGATCACGGGCGTTGCCATGCACGATGTGTATCATGCGGGACAGATACAATTATTGAAACGGCTGATGTAATGACCATTATGTTCGGAAGGAATAAATCCGTAAATTCCGGACAGCAAAACACATTCTGTTCATTCTTTATCGATCCCCACTTTCATGAAACAGCTCGTAAAACCTTCTATGGACTGGCTGCTGGTCTTTGTCCTTCTGACCGTTGCCGGCGAATATATCTTTCATTTCTCCGAGACGGTCCTGTTCCTTTTTTCCTGTATCTCCATCGTTCCGCTGGCAGGATGGCTCGGGAAAGCAACGGAACATCTTGCGGACAAGACGGGCGAAGGGATCGGTGGACTCCTCAATGCAACATTCGGCAATGCAGCGGAACTCATCATTGCCGTGATGGCGATACGCGCGGGACTCTACGATGTCGTGAAAGCGTCCATCACCGGCTCCATCATCGGGAATATCCTGCTGGTACTCGGTGCGTCGCTGCTGGCGGGAGGATTGAAGCATAAGATCCTTAAATTCAGCGCGGCGGGTGCAAGCACTCTATCGACGATGCTGACGCTTGCATCCATCGGACTCATTGCGCCGGCGATCTTCCATTATTTCGGCGGTGCCAATGTCGCTGCACGTGAAGCCGATCTGAGCGTTGAGATCTCCATCGTTCTCGTCATCACCTATGCGTTGAGTCTGCTCTTCTCGCTGAAGACACACCGTCAGCTCTTTACCGGTGAAGCAGCGGAAGCAGCGAAGGTTGAAAGCGGTCACCATACTTCGTGGAGTCTCGGCAGATCACTGGCGGTGCTGGCGGCAGCGACATTTTTTGTCGCGTGGATGAGTGAGATCCTTGTCGGTTCCGTGACACATGCCGCGGAAGCAATGGGGATGACGAGTATCTTCGTCGGTGTGATCGTTGTTGCCATCATCGGAAATGCGGCGGAGCACAGCACGGCGATCATGGTTGCAATGAAGAACAGAATGGACCTGAGTATCGGTATCGCAGTCGGCAGCAGTATACAGGTGGCGCTGTTTGTCTCGCCGATGCTGATCTTTGCGAGTTATTTCATCGGTCCCCGACCGATGGACCTTGTCTTTACTCCCATTGAAATCGTTGCCATTGCCTTATCCGCACTCATTACGGAACAGATCGCCAGCGACGGCGAAAGCAACTGGCTTGAGGGCGTTCAGCTTATTTCCGTGTATATCATTTTTGCACTTGTATTTTACTTCCTCCCCTGATATTTTGGTGGATTAATTCCGGACAATATCGAGTCCATTTTACTCCACCCACCAACACAGGGGTCTTCATGAAATACATTCTCGCCGCGGTCCTCATCGCTTCATTCATCATTGCCGGATGTTCCGGTCTTCCTGAGGGATCGTTAAAAAAACCGACGATCACCTATCTCCGCACCGAGGTCACAGGGGTCTCGCTCGAGAAAGTTAAAGCCAATGTGATCTTCCGGGCAGTGAACCCCAACAAGGTCTCGCTTGATATGGTCTCGATGAACTATCAGCTTTTTCTGGAAGGTTCAAAAGCTGTATCGGGGGACGGATTGAAATTCAATTTTATCGCTGATTCAACGACGGAATTCACGGTTCCGGTAGAGGTTCAGTATTCCTCGTTCTTTAAGACCGCGGAAAATCTTACCAAAGCAGTGCTGGGAGGAAAGAAGACAGCGTCATTCACGGTAAAGACGATCTTTATTGTGGACCTTAAAATGATCACCATTGAAATGCCGCTGGATATTTCGGGCGAACTCCCGCTGCCGGAGATCAGTGCTCCGCAGATCAAGATCCCGAAACCGAAATTCAAATTCTGACCGCCGCTACCGCAGCAGACCGTTCATAACGGCAGTGATCTGCGGATAGTATGATTCCCCGAACAGATTCAAATGATTGAAGAGATGATAGAGCTTGTACAGTTCGCATCGTCTCTTCCAATCATCCTTCAGCGGATATGCTTCATGATAGGATGCATAGAACGCTCCGTCAAATCCCCCGAACAGCATCGTCATCGCAAGGTCCATCTCACGGTGTCCATAATAGACCGCCGGATCGATCAGTGCCGGAATATCGTTCTCAATGCATAGATAATTTCCGCTCCACAGATCGCCGTGCAGCAGTGCCGGCGGCTCACCGTCATCCATGATGATCGTATCGATCTGTGATTCCATTTGCCTGAATAGTGATCGGAGTTCTGCATCAGCATGACCGTTCGATTCCGCGAGACGGAATTGGAATTCCATTCTGTTCACAAGGAAGAATTCTTTCCACGATGAACTGCTCGGCAGATTCTTCTGCACCGTCGATCCGATATAATTATCCTCAGTGAATCCGAACGAGGCCGACACCGTACGGTGGAGTTCTGCCAGTTGTCTTCCCAATTGTTCGAAGAATCTGCTGTGGCTGTGCGGAGCGGTGACAGGAAGATATTCCAGTATTAGGTACTCATCCGTTGCGGTGAGCACTTCGGGGATCCTGACAGCATTCGACCGGCGGAGTTCATTCAGTCCATCCGCTTCATTACGGAACATGTCCGGGTGCTGCGGTGTTGTTTTGACGAAGACCGAACGTCCGTCCGCCAACTCTGCGCGGTATGCAGGCGAGATGGAACCTCCGCTGAGCGGGTGGAGAGAGAGGACGTTCGTGTTCAGTGAAGTTTGAATATGTGTGGCAAGATGTTGGTTTGCATTCATGCTATGGCGAGATTTGCCGAACCTGACCGTCATCATCAATATGACGGATAGGTGTTACGAGTTTCATGATGGTGAGTTGACCGTCACCGTAAAGGTCTACGACCTCGTAGTGGTGACGGTCAATTATTTTCCAAATCCTTCAAGAGACCGGCGCACGCATCCTCAAGAATATCCAGTACGTGTTCAAATCCTTCGGGACCGCTGTAGTACGGATCGGGGACGCCGTTCACATCCATGCGCTCGCAGTACTCGGTCATGAGTGAGAGTTTGTGATGATATTTTTTTGAACGGTCCATCGCTTTCAGGTCCGAAAGATTGTTCGCATCCATCGCGATGATGCGGTCGAACTGCTCGAAATGCCTGACCGGATCGAATTGCTGGGCACGGCTGATCAGTTCATATCCGCGTTTCCGCGCATGCGATCGGGTGCGCGGATCGGGGAGCTCACCGATGTGGTAACCGGCTGTGCCGGCGGATTGGACCTCGACCGGGAGTCCCGCAGCGAGTTTTTTCATGACCCCTTCGGCTGAAGGGGAGCGGCAGATGTTGCCGAGGCAGACAAAGAGTGTTTTGGTCGGTTTCATATCGCGTGATGGTCAAATTATACCGAAATTATAGGGACTTTTTAGTGCAAATCAAACTGTTGTCCGGTGTCAAACCTGCTCTATTCTATGTGCGTCATAACACATCGTTTCCTTGACTATTC
>CALROS020000038.1:0-9150 GCA_943369855.1 Chitinophaga pinensis
AATTCGAGTATAAGAACAATCAGCGTCAGTTCGTCAGCACGTTCCTGAGCGCCGGTCCGACCACCAGTGTCTCCATCCGGCTTTCCGCGGCCACAGGTGTGGAGATCAGGGGATGGAAGGAATTCCAGCGCCAATCGGGCGGCGTGCTCCGGGAATATTCGAATATGACAATGAATGTGCGGTGTTATTTCTAAGCGTTGATCATCAATCACAAAACCAAGCAGGATCATGAGCGATAAACCACAGATCTACCAGTTATCGATCCCCAGCAGCCGGAAGAACATCAATCTTGTGGAGGAGTTCTTCCGATCCATGAACGACAAATTCGCGCTGCCGGATGAGAAGCTTCATGCACTGCTGGTTTCGGTGACCGAAGCGGTGAATAACGGCATCATTCACGGCAATAAGAATGATGAGTCGAAATACGTCACGCTCCGCTGTTCGATGAAAGGGAAGACCCTTACGGTGAAGATCAAGGATGAGGGGGAAGGATTCAAACCGGACGCCGTCGCGAATCCTCTGCACGAGGACAATCTGCTGGCGACCGGAGGACGGGGAGTATTCCTGATGAAAGCATTCATGGCATCGGTGAAATATAATACCAAGGGGAATGAAGTGACGATGGTGATGAAATTGTAGAGCAGAAAGACAGATATCAGAATTTAGATGTACAAACAAAAACCCGCTTAACAATAGATATACCTGTCATTTCCCCCAAGAGGCCGCTTCGTGGCGAACGAGCATCGAATTTATGAATCTCAGCGAAGTCCCTAAGGGATAAATGAGAAATCTGATCGTAAGTCCGGATTTCTCGTCCCGATGTCGGAGAGAAGAGTTATTGAACATCTGGACTCGAAATGACACGGACCAACGAATACGACTCCTGAAGTTCCCTCTTTAATTCCCGCTGCCAAATGTGTAACTGATTCCGACCAGGATCGCCGATATATCCTGCTGTTGTGTAATGATCTTTGTTGAGGAAGAGTTCGGCCGGCTGTATGTCATCCGTACATCCGGCGAGAATGAGACATACACAGCATCGATCGAGATATTCTCTGTCAGATAGATCCCGCCGCCGATACTCCACGCAGTTCCCGATGACTGCTCCGGTGACAGGTCATGATGTTCCGGCGGCATTGAGACGGCGATCCCTGCCTTTGCTTCACCGTATATTCGCACCGGGTGCGCTATCGTGATCGTCCGTTTTATTCCCGCAAGCAGAAGATGGTTGGACCATTCGGAAAAACCTCCTGAGAGTGAATCCGTACTGCCGATGGAATTCTCTGCGAACCGGTACGAAAAGGAAAGGTCGTTTCCGGAAGCAAGTGAATAGTCTATGGTGAATGAGATGCCGTATCCCGTATTTGCATGTTCTTCGAATAGTCCGGGGAACCGGTACGTGAATGATGAAGCGGGAAGCGATGCGTATACCGAGAACATGAAACGGTATTGGGACTGTGCGAGCGGTCTCGTCGGCCTTCCTCCGATGAACGTGATGTTCGCGCCGGTAAGGAAGAAATATTTATCGTCCATGCTGTGAAAGGAGAATGCGGATTGGTTCCCCGTCACTTTCAGAACGGCGGAAGGATCATATACCGCGGTGTCGCCGGATTGAGCAATGAAGATAACGCGGTCATATTCCAACGCGCTGACGGTTCCGTCGATGACGGTGCCGTTCCGAAGATAAAGATGATCGGGGCCGTCAGTTTCTGTTCGCGCCTGATGAAACACGGAAGAGACGTCGCGAAGATTCACCTGCTGTTCGTTCCCCTCCGAATCGAGATACCGCACCTGCCGGCTGTTGATCTCGATGACCGTCGCATTGCGGACGACGAGACCGGATTTGAACGTGATCTCATCTGCATATCCGAACAGCACGAATACAACCGTCAGAAAAATAAACGTTCTGTTCATTCTCGTGATCCTCCTAAAATAAGAACGCCCCGCGAATATCCGCAGGGCGTGTATTTCCAGCGATCTGACATCTGTTCTTACAGCTTCACTTTATCCATATTGATCTTCACATCATCTGCGGATTTCTTCAGTGCCGCAGTCTCTTCCGCTGTCAATTTGATCTCGATGAGCTGTTCCATTCCTTTACGTCCGAGTTTCACGGGAACGCCGACGACCGTATCATTGATTCCGTATTCGCCGTTGAGCATCACGGCGCACGGAAGGATGCGTTTCTTGTCCTTCACGATCGCTTCCACCATCTGCACGGCGGCGGATGACGGTGCGTAGAAGGCGCTTCCGGTCTTCAGATAGTTGACGATCTCGATGCCGCCGTTCTGGGCGCGTTTCACGATAGCGTCGATCTTCTCCTGGCTCATCAGTTCCGTCAGCGGAATGCCGGCGACGGAGGTGTAGCGGGGAAGCGGCACCATTGAATCTCCGTGTCCGCCGAGGATGAGCGCGGTGATATCTTCCACGGAGACGCCGAGTTCCATGGCGATGAACGAACGGTAGCGGGCAGTGTCGAGCACGCCGGCCATACCGATCACGCGTTCACGCGGGAATCCGGAGACCTTCTGTGCAACGTAGACCATCACATCAAGAGGATTGGAGACGACGATGAGGATCGCATTCGGTGATTTTGCACAGACCTGTTCGGTCACTGATTTGATGATGCCGGCATTCGTGTTCAACAGGTCGTCGCGGCTCATTCCCGGTTTGCGCGGGATGCCGGCGGTGATGACAACGATATCCGAACCGGCGGTCGCATCGTAGGTGTTCGTTCCGGTGACGATGGTATCGAATCCTTCAACAGGTGCGGACTCATACATATCCAGTCCTTTGCCCTGGGGCACGCCTTCAACGATATCCACGAGCACGACTTCGTTGGCGAGTTCTTTTTCAGCGATACGCTGTGCGGCGGTGGCGCCGACATTTCCTGCTCCAATAACGGTGATCTTCATGCTGGTCTCCTGATTAAGATGAATGACACTGGGTATAAAATAAAAAAGCGTCCACGCGAGCGGACGCTTTGTACAACATAATCAATGAACGTGCAGAGCTTATGCTGCGGTGATGATCGAAACAGCCTGACGTGTCTTGCTGATCATATGGAACTTCACGCGTCCGGTCTTCAAAGCGAACAGCGTATCGTCCCCGCCGCGGCCGACATTGTCGCCCGGATGGAACTTCGTGCCGCGCTGACGCACCAGGATCTCGCCTGCATTGACCAATTCTCCGCCGAAACGTTTTACACCAAGACGCTGCGCATTACTGTCGCGTCCGTTCTTGGTACTTCCGGCCCCTTTTTTATGTGCCATGGTTCAAACTCCTCTAAAAACGTAAACTTAATTGATTGACGTGATTTCGATCTGCGTGTACTGCTGACGGTGTCCGCGTTTCACGCGATACCCTTTGCGGCGTTTCTTCTTGAATACGATCACTTTGTCGTCCTTGCTGTGTGCCAGCACTTTTGCTTCCACGGAAGCACCTTTGATGACGGGATTGCCGACGGTGACCTTTTTGTCGTCCGCACGAAGCAACACTTTATCGAACTTCACGACGCTGTCAACAGCGCTGTCCAGCTTCGACACATAGAGCTTTTCCGAGGGATTCACTCTGTATTGCTGTCCTGCAATTTCTACTACTGCGTACATTGTTATAACTTCCTTCCTAATGAAACATTCGATCTGTGGTTCAATTTTGGACTACAATAATACGAAAAAGGAGGGAGCATGTCAACGAAAAACTCTATGGTCGTTATACAGAAAATGCGCAACATCGGGACCATGGAACGGCCGTCGGCATTTTGCTTCTTCAACGAAACCATGTATTTTACTCTATGATCAAAGAAGAGATCCTTCGGACCTATCATGCGTCGGTGATCCTGCTGAACAAAGGGGAGATCCTGTTCCATCACGGCGACACAGCATCGTATTTTTTTATCGTCCGCTCGGGCAGGATCAAGATGTCGAACTACAGCGACGACGGACGGGAATTCGTACAAGGATATTTTTCCGAAGGACAAAGTTTCGGGGAGCCGCCGTTCTTCTCCGGTTCGATCTATCCCGCCTCCGCGATCGCCGTTGAACGCAGCGAAGTGTGGAAGACCGACCGAAGGAATTTTATGGAACTGCTTCGGAATAATTTCGACATCCATCTTCAGCTCACGCAGACACTCGGCAACAGACTCGTTTACAAATCTACCATGCTTTCCGAACTCGCCATCGAAGAGGCCGGACACCGCCTTCTTACCCTCATCCGCTATCTTGCGGAACATCAAGCCGAACAGATGAAGGATACTTCGGCCTCCGTGAAACTCTCGTTCACCCGTCAGCAGCTGGCGGATATGACCGGACTCCGTGTGGAGACCGTTATCCGCTCCATCAAATCGCTGGAACAGAAACACCGGCTGGAGATCGATGATGACGGCAAGATCATCTGGACTCATCCCTCAAAATAATGCTCAAATACCGGCGATGATGACCCTCTCGATCATCATTCGTGTAAATCATCCTCTTATGACGTAAGTCATAAACAGCGTATACCGTTCCCCGCCTATATTGCTCCTGTAAATTTCATTGAATCAATCACAGGAGCAGACTATGAACACGATCACCGTCAATACATCAACACTGAAAGAGATCGTCACGCAGGACTTTCAAACCGCAGCCGTCTTCGAGAAATTCTCGCTGGATTTCTGCTGCCGCGGGGGGAAGACGATCGAACAGGCATGCCGCGAAAAAGGGATCTCCCCTGAAACGGTCATACAGGAACTCTCCCTTCTCCGTTCAGAACAGAACTCCCGGGAAGAACGATTCAGCACCATGGCAACGGAGGAACTCATCGAGTATATCATCCGGCATCATCATTCCTATGTCAGAACGATGATACCGATCCTGTTTACGCATACACAAAAGGTTGCCGCTGTTCACGGCGCGAATCATCCCGAAGTGATCGAGATCGCCCGCCATCTTGAAGAGGTCGCAGCGGAACTGCAGCAGCATATGGCAAAGGAGGAACAGATGCTCTTTCCGTTCATCCTGAAATTATCGGAGGCAAAGAAACAGGGGAGAACGCTGGACCGTGCACCGTTCGGATCCGTTCAGAATCCCATCCGGATGATGGAGTCGGAACATCAGAATGCGGGGGATGAATTGTACGGAATCCGTTCGCTCAGCAGCGGATATACTCCGCCGGAGGATGCCTGCACGACATTCCGAGTGACCTATCAGGAACTGGACTCCTTCGAAAAGGATCTGCATCAGCACGTCCACCTGGAGAATAACATCCTTTTCCCGCGCGCCGTTGCGCTCGAGCAAGAACTGATTTCATCATTATAATCATCGAGGAACTATCATGAGAAAGTATTGGATCGGATTTGCCGCAGTGATCTCCATCTCGTTCGCCGTGCTCGGCTGGGTGGGATCGCGCATCTATCAAATGGCTCCGCCGGTTGCGGACCGCGTCGTCACGACGGACGGGTCGGTTGTCATTCCGTCCGGTGATATCGAAACGGGCCAGAATGTCTGGCAGGCAATGGGAGGAATGGAGGTCGGTTCAGTGTGGGGACACGGAAGTTATGTTGCGCCGGACTGGTCGGCGGATTGGCTCCACCGTGAACTGATGTTCATCCTCAACGACTGGTCGAACAGTGAATTCGGAAGACCGTATGCATCCATCACTGTTGAACAGCAGGCGCAGCTGAAGGCCCGTCTGCAGCTAATGATCAGGAAGAATACGTACGATGCGAATGCGAACACCATCACGCTCGAGCCGGTGCGTGCACGAGCGTTCGAAGCGAACCTTGAGCATTACACCGATGTGTTCATGAACGGAAAGAAGGAATATGCCGTTCAGAAGAATTCCATCGACTCACCTGTGAAGATGCGTCAGCTCGCTGCATTCATCTTCTGGTCCGCTTGGGCGGCAGGGACGAACAGACCGAATGACAACATCACCTACACCAGTAACTGGCCGCATGAAGAACTGATCGGTAATAAACCGACCGGCGATGCGGTCGTCTGGACCGGTGTGAGCATCATTATGCTGCTCGCAGGTATCGGTACGATGGCCTGGTACCGGGCCGGAAAGAAGGAAGATGAACCGCTTGGAATCATTCCCTCTTCCGATCCGCTGCTCAATGCTGTCGCGACACTGTCGCAGAAAGCGACCATTAAATATTTTTGGACGGTGCTTGGACTGCTGCTGCTGCAGATGGCGATGGGGATCGTCACCGCGCATTACGGAGTGGAAGGGGACGGGTTCTACGGTATTCCGCTCGCGAAATATCTGCCGTATTCCGTCACACGCACGTGGCACACACAGCTCGGCATCTTCTGGATCGCCACGGCATGGCTGGCTGCGGGATTGTTCATCGGTCCGGCAGTCGGCGGAGCAGAACCAAAAGGACAGCGCATTGGAGTGAATGTTCTCTTCGGCGCTCTTCTCGTTGTGGTTCTCGGCTCAATGGCAGGACAGTGGATGAGCATCATGCATTTCATGCCGGACAATCTCTGGTTCTATTTCGGTCACAGCGGATATGAGTATATCGATCTCGGCAGATTCTTTCAGATAGCACTGCTGATCGGACTGTTCCTCTGGTTCTTTTTGATGGTCCGCGCGATCGCTCCCGCAATGAAGCGGAAAGATGAACAGCGTCCCATCCTGATCCTGTTCCTCATCTCCAGCGGTGCCATCGCTTCATTCTATGGCGCAGCATTGATGTACGGTAAGCATTCGAATCTCGCAGTGGCAGAATACTGGCGCTGGTGGGTGGTGCATCTGTGGGTGGAAGGATTCTTCGAGGTATTCGCTTCCGTTGTGATCGCGTTCCTGTTCGCACGCCTCAAATTGATCCATCTGAAATCCGCTGCACGCGCTGCAGCGCTGACCGCCACTATTTATCTCTCCGGCGGTATCATCGGCACACTGCATCATCTCTACTTTGCCGGGACGCCGACCGTGGTGCTTGCACTCGGCTCTGTGTTCAGCGCACTGGAGGTCGTTCCGCTTGTGTTCGTCGGATATGAGGCGATGGAGAATCTGAAACTTGCGAAACTTCGTCCATGGATCGATGCATACCGCTGGCCGATCTACTTCTTTGTGGCTGTGGCATTCTGGAATCTGGTCGGCGCCGGACTCTTCGGCTTCATGATCAATCCGCCGATCGCGCTGTATTATATGCAGGGACTCAACACGACACCTGTGCATGGACATGCGGCACTCTTCGGCGTGTATGGAATGCTCGGTATCGGTCTTCTGCTGTTCAGTATGCGGGCAATGGATCCGACGAAGGAGTGGAACGGTAAATTGATCGCATTCGCATTTTGGGGGATTAATATCGGATTATTCTCGATGGTCACGCTGAGTCTGCTGCCGGTCGGTCTGATGCAGACGTGGGCTTCGGTGGAATACGGCTACTGGTATGCCCGAAGCGCTGAATTCCTGCAGACGGATGTCATGCACACGTTCCGATGGATGCGCGTGTTCGGGGATACGATCTTCGCCGTCGGAATCGTTGCTCTGGTCGCGTTCGTCGTGAAGATCAGTCTTGCACCGAAGAAATAAATTTTCATACATTGGAAGTAGTCAGAAGAACGGAATAATTTCTTCGGTGCGTCTTGTATGGGACGGTCACACT
Source organism: Chitinophaga pinensis (assembly GCA_943369855.1). GTDB lineage: Bacteria > Bacteroidota > Ignavibacteria > UBA10030 > UBA8401 > UBA8401. The sequence goes on from CALROS020000038.1 coordinate 7,595, forward strand.
TGCCAAGTCTTTAAGACTTGGCAAGTGTATTTAAAAGGGAATACCATACAGGTATACTTTTCGTTTACATTCTTTCATTAACAGCAGGTATTCCATGAGGAGCGACATTCGAAACCGCGAGGATATCATCCTTCTCGTGAACACCTTTTACGCAAAAGTGGAGCGTGATGCGATCATCGGTCCGATCTTCACCAATGTAGCGAATGTGGATTGGGACAAGCATCTGCCGCTGATGTATTCCTTCTGGTGCACGCAGCTCCTCGAAGAACAGTCCTATGCAGGAAATCCGATGAAGGTGCACGAGCAGTTGAACAAAAAGCATACGCTCATGCAGTATCATTTTGACGGATGGGTAAGGATCTTTGTTGAAACGGTGGATGAGTTGTTTGCCGGAGTGAAGGCAGAGGATGCGAAATTGCGTGCGTCGCAGATCTCAGCATTGATGCATCATCGGATGAGGGAATCAGAGCGTTCGTAGCTGTAGAGATGTAGGACACCGTAAAGGTGTGCTACTTCTCTACAATAATATCAGGTTCTACAACAACGTCCGCGCTGATCGAATTGCCGATCAGGCAGTTCTCATGCGCTTTGTGTACAAGTTCTTCCACCTGATCTTTCGTCCACGATGAGCCGACAGTAATGATCGGTTTGATGACGACCTTGGTGAATTTATATGTACCGTCGACCATCTCCAGCAATCCTTCGGCTGAACTTTTGTACGATTTGAGCGGGATCTCTTTCCTCATGCCGAACGAAAGGAACGTGGACATTTGACAGATCTCCACTGCAGCAACGAACAGATCCTCGGGGGTCCACACTCCGGGGACCCCTTTGAACTCCGGCGGACTGGAGATATCAAGTATCGGCTTCCCGTCGGATTGGAGAGTTCCCTGTCTGTCGGACTTCCATTCAACATTCGTTGAATAGGTGAAGGACTTAAATTTTTTGACCGGCGGCGGTGTCGTCTGTTCCATGTGCAGATCCTTCCTTGTTCTTCTTCGGTGTATCGATCAGCAATGCGCCGACCGCCATTCCGTACAATGTAGAAATGTACGGATTGCCGGTAATGGCGCATGTTCCGCTTGCACATCCAACATAATGATAATACGCGTATCCTGCCAGACCGCCGAGCAGCGAAGCGGCTCCGCGTTTTTGCCAGACGGTCAATTGTTTCAGAAATTCCACGAGGAGATCCCTCCTTTAAGATTACCGGCGGTGAATCCGGCCTTCTTCAGTTTGATGCCTGCACTGACGCTTCTGCTTCCGCTTGCGCAGTAACAGATGATCTCTTTGCTCTTATATTTTTCCAGTTCCTTCATCCGTGAACCGAGCTCGTGCAGCGGAATGTGGATGGATGACGGAATCGAAAGCGAACTGCGTTCTCCGGCGGTCCGGACATCGAGCAGGATGCTTCCTGCTTTTACCTGTTGCTTTGCCTCGGTGCCGTTGTAATTGTTGAGTGACCGCGCCATCAGTTGCTTGCGGATGTAGAAGATCACCATAACGGCGAGGAGTCCATAAATAAATATTTGATCTGATGTCATAGGTTATTGTCC